>JBQCFU010000825.1:0-5659 GCA_051958775.1 Pseudolabrys sp. | reverse complement strand
GGCTCCGTCGCCTCGCCGATGCGGGAAACCGAAGCCATGCTCGACGGCTCCGACGCCGTGTCGGACTGGCCGATCCTCAATGCGCTGCTCAACTCCGCCTGCGGCGCGACCTGGGTCTCGTTCCATCACGGCGGCGGCGTCGGCATGGGCTACTCGCAGCATTCCGGCATCGCGCTGATCGCCGACGGCACACCGGAAGCATCCGAGAAGATCGGTCGTGTGCTCTGGAACGATCCGGCCACCGGCGTGATGCGCCACGCCGACGCGGGCTACGAGATTGCCATCGACTGCGCGCGGCGCAACGGCCTCGATCTGCTCGATATCACGCGGTGAACGGCGCCATGGATCTTCCAGCGCCCGTCGTACCAGGGGTTCGCTAGTCGACTGAAAACAACTTGCTGTCCTGGATCGCCTGCTTCAGTCGCGCAATCGACAGTTCGCGGTCCAGACCAGCGATCCGTTGTTCCAGAGCCAGAACGGCTTCGGAATGCCCGGGGCTATCGCGATCGCCCGACGTGAGCCGGCCTAGCATGTTCTTCAACGACTCAAGCTCGGCATGTTTTTTGGCCAAGGCTGAAAAAAATTCAGCGCGCTTTCTCACAAGATCGGCCGGCACCGGCGAGGCGTCCGACGCGTGTTGCGGCGCCACCATCTCAACGAGCGCGCGTGCTTCCTGAATCAGAGGAGCGGCATTTTTAGTGTCAGCCAGCGCCACCGCGATCTGGCGTTCGATCCGGCGATCCTTGCCATCGTGCCAACGTCCGATGATGTTGTCCTTGATCCACACGAACGGGCGTGGATCGTAAATCTCGAAACACAGCCTTCCGGACGGCGTTACCTCGAACGGTTGATCGCTGCTGGGATCGCCAGACCGGTGTGTCGTCTCATACAGACGAATGCCGAAGACCTCTTCACCATGGGCAATCCCGCTACGCGACACGTTAAATCCGGCGGCGACCGCCGTTTGAAACAAGGCGGCGAGGAAGGTGACGGACCGGCCCATGGAATCGCGGCCCACCCGAAGGTGAAGAAAAGCCGGCCAATCGAGTTCGACATACCGGTTCTTGTCCGGCTTGACGCCGCGCAGCGCACGCACGACGTCCGAGACGACCGGCAGTTTGAGCGCGGCATCCGCGACAGGCTCCGGCGGCACAAGCTGCAAAGAGTAATCGGCAATCTGCGCATCGGTCACATCGAGCGCCGTCCTGCCGATGGACTTCAGGGCCTGATTGATATCATCGACGATTTTCGGCGCCACCTCCGGCAATGGCGTTCGCTCAACCGGTTTGCCATGGGCAACCTTGGTCCAGTACCCCGCCCGCGGCAGAGGAATACGATAGTCGTGGCAGAGCTTGCGAAACGCAGCGTTCGACAAGCCGAGCTGAGCCGCTACCCGGACCGACGGCGTTTGCCAGACAAGCGTGTAAAGTTCGGAGCGTGTCATCGCTGGGTCACGCTTCTGTCCCGCATCAAGGCAGAAAGCCCGGTCAGCGCAACCGCGATAACCGCCAGTTGCAAGATCACAGCCTCCCAGGTGGGATTCAGACCCATCCAGTCCATAAATGCCGCATTCGGCACGACCGAGCGCGATATCAAATGCGCGCTCTGAAGGATATCGATCCCCTCGCCGGAAAACTTCAATGCGAAAAAGAACAGCCAGAACGACGTGACGACAAAGAGCACACGTAACGACGTTCGCTCCGAATAGAAGCGGAGCAAATAAAATACGAGGCCAAGGATCGCCAGGCCGGCCAGGACGCCGCTGAAAATCGCAATCGCCGCCCCGCCACCGGGGCGCGCGATCATTCTGAGAAAGATGACGACTTCAGAGCCCTCGCGAAGAGCGATCAGAAAGGCCAAAACGCCAACGGCGACAACGGTTTTCGAGAAGATCGCATCATCAGCGCGGCGCTGCATGAATTGCTGCCACCACGATGCACCACGCCGCGCCCACAGCCAGCCACTGAGATAAATCATAAGGCCCGCGGAGATGAACACCAAAGCGGCGTCCATATATGGCGAATTCGACAGAGACGAGAGACCTTCGAGGGCATAGCCCAGACCGAAGGCCACCATGACACCCAGGGCCGCTCCAATCAGGAGCAATGGCTTTCGCTCGGACGCGCTCATGCGGGTGAGGACTGTCGACAAGGCGGCCAGCATCAGAACGGCCTCAAGCCCTTCGCGAAAGACGATGATCGCAGCTTCAAAAGTCGCGCTGGTAAACATCGGCTGTTCAACTCTTCATCCGGCGCCGGCTTGCCGGCCTAACAGGCGCGGCAACCACGGGAGGCTGACCGCGATCCCTGCGCGCGGTCTTGCGATTCTCGCTCTGATCGAACGAGAGACCGTTGATTTCCGCCAGTTGGGAACGCGAATGGACCGAATATTGCGCGGTCTCAATCGCTGCGCCGACACGTTGTCCGGCTTTACGGAGATCGAGACCCTGTGCTTGCAGCCAAGCATGAATGAGTTTTGCCGATTTGGGCCCGATACCGGCCTCCGCCAGCAACTCGTCCCAAGTATAGGCGGCCGCAATGACAGCCGCCCTCATGTCCCCGTCCGGGATCAATCGCGACACGAGATGGGCATAGCGGCCCAGCACCAAAGCGGAAACAGCTCTCCGCGGGATCGTCGGCCGGCTTTGCTGTGTCCGCCGCAACTCCAGTTCTTTTTGATACTGAAGAGCGATGTCGCGGGCGCGAATGGCGGAGATGCCCAGTTGCTCGCCGATGGCTGCATAAGAAAGACCATCAGCGCGCAATCGGGCCGCACGTTCCCTGAGCTGCTGAGTTCTCAGCTGGTACGCACGGTCCCGATCCTGCATCGAAGCCTTCAGTAAAGACTGCCGGTCAGGCTCACACGAAATGCGCGAGGCGACCCGGGAGTGATGTTGTTATTGGCATCAGCCGTCGGATAATACTTCGCGCCGAAGATGTTTTCCACGTTCAGTTGCGCCCGCAGATTCTTGTTCAGCCTCCAATAGATGGCCGCATCGACACGGGCATAAGCCGGCAGCACCACGGAATCATCGGAAGTGGCGAAGTAGTCGCTGAGCGCGATCACGCCCAGACCGGCACCCCAGGTTTCATTGAAATCGTACCGGTTCCAGAGGCTGAACTGATGATACGGCACCAGCGCCACACGGTTGCCCGGCGTCACAGTTCCCGAGGTCGCTCCCACGATCCGTGCATCGGTATAGGCATAGCCGGCCGTCGCCTGCCACTTGTCGGTGATGTAGCCCGAAAGCGAGGTTTCCCAGCCGCGCGTTTGCGTCGCGCCCGACAGCAGGAAGAACCCGGCCGGCCGCGAAGGATCCTGAATGCGTTGGTTGGTCCGATCGAGATTGTAGATCGCGGTCGAGAATGCGAGACGCGAAGTGATGTCCCACTTCACGCCGACTTCCTTGTTGACGAACTTCTCCGGCGCAGCCTCGACCAACCCGGCAGAGAGACCGTTGAACTGATCGCCCGAAGCCGGAAGGTAGGACATGCTGTAACTCGCATAGACCGACACCTCATCGACCGGCTTGACGACGACGCCAAAGCGCGGCGACACCAAATTGTCGACCCGGGAGAACCGCTGCCCCAACGTCGCCGGGCTCTGGGCATTGAGATTCACATAACCCAGATCAAAGCGGTCGAACCGCACGCCGCCGATGAACTGCAACCAGCGCGTCACTTCGAACTGATCCTGCGCATAGACCGCCGCGACGTTGAGGTTCGTGTTGTTGCGCGCGTCCGTGCCGAGACCGGTGAAATTGACGCCGGTAAACGTCGTCGGGCTCATTGCCGGCACGGTAATGTTGGCGCCGTTGTTGCTGGCAAAAAATCCGGAATAGCGCGCATTCGCCGATTTCTGATTGGCGAACTCCGTGCCGAACAAAACAGTATGCCGGGTCGGGCCCCAATCGAACTTATAAGTCCAGTCCGTCTGGTTGATGATGTTCTGGCGATCGTTGGTGTTGTTGTCAGCCGCCAAAGTCGCCAAGCCGGCGGCACTCACCGGCGATGTCGTGTTGGGGTAAACGTTCTGATAGAAGCGCTTGGTGTCCTGGAAGCGCGTCTGGTTCTTCACCTTCAGCCCGTTGTCGAACACGTGCTCGATCGAGCCCATCACGGCATTGGTCGTCGCCGGCGAATAGCTGAGCGCCGGATTGCCGAAGAACGTCGACGTGCCGGCCGGATAATACGGTTTACCGTTGAAAGACGGAACGCCGCGATCGCCGGTGCGGCGATCATAGAAATATTCGTAGCTGAGCTTGACGGTCGTTTGGGCCGTCGGCGTCCACGTCAACGTAGGGTTGACGCCATAGCGCTCAAGGTTGACGAAATCGCGATAGCTGCCGGACTTCTCATAGAGCGCATTGAGTCGAGCCGCAAAAGTGTCCGTCAGCTTGCCGCCGATATCGGTCGACACGCGCTTGTTGTCGAATGAGCCGCCCTGAAGAGTGAGGTCGGCAATCGACCGGCCATCCGCCTCTTTGAGAACCCGGTTAAGAACACCGCCCGCACCGCCGCGGCCGAAAATCATCGCGTTCGGCCCCTTCAGGAATTCGACGCGGTCCGTGTTGTACAGATCGCGGAAGATTTGCGCGTCATCGCGCATGCCGTTGACGAAGAAGTCCGCCGTCGACGCCTGACCGCGAAACACTACCTGGTCTCGATTGCCCTCGCCCTGGTGCCAGACCACGCCGGGCACGTATCGCGCCACATCCTCAAGGCGCTGCGCGCCCATGTCCTTGATCTGCTCTTTGGTGACAACGCTGACCGCTTGCGGAACGTCGCGAAGCGGCGTGTCGGTCTTGGTTGCCGTGGAGCTGCGGGTGGCGAGATAGCCGTCGGTGCCGCCGCTATCACCCTGCACCGTGACAGTGTCGAGTGTGACCGGCCCTTGTTCTTGAGCGATCGCCATTGCCAGCGCGGCCCATCCACTCAGTGCCGTCGTGGCAAGCATGACGCCGATGCGCCGTGTCGATCCGGTCATTTGCAGCCCCCGATGATACGCAACGTCCTTTGACGCAGCCTCAGGAACCGCCCTAGCAGAAATATAAAATATCCAGCAACATCAATGATTTATACACATTCTAATATATAAATTAGAATGGCTATGAAAAAGAAATCATCTCACTGAATACCATTGATTTTTTATCATCAGAATAATCGCGGGCTGATGTTTACAATGTTCGTCGCGATGCCGGATAAATCGCAAAGAGGTGGAGAGCTGTTTCGATCCACTATGAAGCACGTGCAATCTCACGCTCGAATTCGCCGCCTCCAAAACCTTCGAGGCCACTGCATTAATGACTACCTGAAGCGTTCGACCTCAGCTTCGCTGCCAGCATTCGCGGCAACACGCTCTTTAAATTCCCTCTAAATCATAGACTTTGTGCGCAATAGGACGATTTGGTATCGAGGATCACCTCGTTACCTGATGTGTTTGTCACCGTGTCGCACCCGGCTGCAGAAGCTGTTTCATCCTCCCGTCCATCGGGCCCTTCAGCGATCGATCTCGACGCGCTGTTCCGGCTCTACTCGCAGGAATTGAACAGCTACGCCTATGGCCGTCTCAAGGCTCGCGAAGCGGCAGCTGACGTGGTGCAGGACAGTTTTCTGCGTTTTCTGGTTTGGCATCGCAGCCCTCATGCTCGCGATCTTCC
>JBQCFU010000824.1:0-3016 GCA_051958775.1 Pseudolabrys sp. | reverse complement strand
ATCGGCTGGTGCCCGAGATCGAAGTCGCGCGGCTGCGCGGTGTGCTCGCATCAAACGGCTTGCTGATCGCTGTTGAAGCGGAGCCCTCGCTGTTCTGGGACATGGCGTTCGGGCTCAACTCTGGTTGGTTCGCTGCCGACGATCGCCTGGTGGGCCGGTTGCTCCCGGCCTCTGGTTGGCGCGAGATGTTTGCCTGTTTTGCAGGCGTCGAAACTATTCGTGTCGCCTGTGGCGTGGAGCCGGCAACGCTGTTGGTCGCGTCCGTCGGCGCTTTGGCGGATACGGAACGAGTAGCATCGGAGCAACTGTGCATGATGTCGTTGCGGGAATCGGCGTCAACGCCGCTCGCTGCTGCCATTCTGCACGATTTCGTATCCATCGGCATGGATGTGCCGATCATCGCCGACATCGGACGTCTGTCGGAATCTACCGATCGTACGATCATTTTCACTGCGTCTACTGTTTCGACGAAAATGGATTCGGAGACGGCGTTACTGCACCGCTGCCTCGATTTGAAATCGCTGGCGACCGCGATTCCCGGAAAAGCCAACCTCTGGCTGATTTTCACTGGAGCTCTTGGCGTTGACGGTTTGACAGCCAATCCGGTCGAGGCGGGCGCCTGGTCGTTCTCGCGAACGCTGGCCAACGAGTTTTCACCGCTGAATATTCGCCGGATCGATGTTGCTGAGAAAACGCCTCCGGTGCAGGCGGCGAGGATCATCCGCAACATCGTTCAATCCGGGACCAACGAAACCGAGCTTCACACCGACGGTGTCACGGTCAAGGCTGTTCGTGTCACAGGATTGAAGCCGATAATCGAACATATGCCGCGCGTTGAACCGGCGGCAGTGCGTTTGCAGCGTCGCCGCAGCGGCAACCAACGTCTGTTCTGGGAAAGCGCCAGTCGCGCCCGGCCGGGGCCGAACGATGTGGAGATCGCGGTCGAAGCTACAGGGCTTAATTTCCGTGACCTGATGTGGACGCTGGCGTTGCTGCCGGACGATATGCTGGAGGACGGGTTCACCGGTCCGACGCTCGGGCTCGAATGTGCAGGCCGCGTTGCGCGGGTTGGTTCCGCAGTCAGTGGTCTGCGCGTCGGCGATCCGGTGGTTGCACTCGCCGCATCGGCGTTTGCAACGCATGCCCTCGTTCCGGCGGCGCGGGTGGCCAAGGTGCCGCGCGGCATGTCGGTCGAGGCTGCGGCGACGATCCCTGTTGCCTTCCTGACGGCCTATTATGCGTTGATCAAGCTGGCACGCCTCGAGCGGGGTGAAACGGTGTTGATCCATGGCGGCGCGGGTGCCGTCGGCATGGCTGCGGTGCAGATTGCGCAGTGGCGCGGTGCGAAGATCGTTGCGACGGCAGGATCGCCGGCCAAGCGCAGCTTGCTCACGGCGCTAGGCGTGGACCATGTTCTCGATTCCCGTTCGACGACGTTCGTCGAAGCCATGCGCAGGATCGCGCCGAATGGCGTCGACGTTGTACTCAACAGCCTCGCCGGCGAGGCGATGGAAATGAGCATCGGTTGCCTCGGGCCATTCGGACGCTTTGTCGAACTCGGCAAGCGGGACTACGTCACCAACACCCATATCGGGTTGCGGCCGTTTCGTAGAAATCTGAGCTATTTCGGCGTCGATCTTGATAAACTCGTCGTCGGTCGGGAGACGGTCGGAGAGGCACTGCTCCAGAAAGTGATGGTGCTGTTCGACGAGGGCGCATTCACGCCACTGCCATACAGCGTTTTCAGCGGCACTAACGTTTCGGAAGCATTCCATCTGATGCAGCAGTCCAGCCACATCGGCAAGATCGTGGTGAGGCCAGCGCCTGCTGCTGTTGCCCAGCCGGCTCAAGTGACGTGGACCGTCAAGGACGGCACTCATGTCATCACCGGCGCATTCGGCGGCTTTGGTGCCGAGGTTGCTCGCTGGCTGGTCGATCGGGGCGCGCGGCATCTTGTTTTGATTGGACGCAAGGGTGCAGATCGCCCCGAAGCAAAAGCACTGGTGCGCGAGCTGACGGCTCGTGGCGTCACGGTGCTTGCCGATCGTTGCGATATCGCAGATCTGCGTGCGGTCGAGACGCTGTTCCACAAAATCCACGCGACGATGCCGCCCGTGGTTGGCATCATGCATGCGGCGATGGTGCTCGATGACGCCATCCTTGCCAATTTGAGCGAGGAGCGGTTCCGCCGCGTGTTGGCGCCAAAGGTCAAGGGTGCCGAAAATCTCGATCTCGTCACGCGTGGTCTGCCGATTGATTACTTTGTGCTGTTCTCATCGGTGACGACGCTGATCGGCAATCCGGGGCAGGGCAATTATGTGGCGGCCAACGGCTTCATGGAAGGTCTGGCCCGCCGTCGGCGGCAAATGGGAATGCCGGCTCTGGCGGTCGGCTGGGGACCAATCACCGATGTCGGCGTGGTTGCGTCGAGCGACCGCCTGCGCAGCAATCTGGAGAAGCTGACGGGTGTAAAGGGGCTACGCGCACGCGACGCGCTCGATCTGCTCGCACAGGCGCTGGCGCTTCCCGGCAAGGCTGCGGCGATTGCGGCCATGACCATCTCGCCCAATGACGGTAACTTCTCCAAGGAGAGACTGCCGGTTCTCCGTTCGCCCACTTATGTGTCATTCGTCCGTGGCGAAACGACAACGGATGGAGCGGGTGACACGATCGATCTGCGTGCGCTCCTGGAACAGGAGCCTGCGGAGGCGGTGCGGCGCAAAGTTTCGGACGTCGTTGTCCGGAATCTTGCGAAGGTCCTGCATTCGCGTCCGGAGGACATCAGCCGGGTCCGACCGCTGGGTGAGATTGGCCTCGACTCGTTGATGACACTCGAACTGGTGATGGATCTCGAAGGAGCATTCGGATTTAACATTTCGCTGGTGAATTCGGTCGGGACATTGACGGTGTCCGCTCTCGCGGACGAGATCGTTGCCCAAGTCGCTCTCGACCAGCGCCGCGAAGAAACGAACTTGTCAGACATGGCAGGCCGGCATGTTGCGGCGATGCCGGCAGA
>JBQCFU010000823.1:0-2105 GCA_051958775.1 Pseudolabrys sp. | reverse complement strand
ATTAGTAAGAAATATCTTACTTAGTCAAATCGAAAGGCCGGAACATTCAGGCAAGCCGCCAGCGCACAAGCCGCCAATGCGATCATCCATAAAGAAAGTCGGGCAAGACGGCGGCCACGCCGTTCCGACCGCTGAATCAAGCAGTTTTACGCGACAGCAGGCGGCATACCGCCGCTATCGAACATCAGCACGCCCGGACATGATCGATCGTTGCAGCAATCGGCTTTACGGCGAGACCGATACGAAGGTCTAGCGTGCCATTTCGCAAGATGCCGCTCACCGCACCACGCCACTCCCGGCAGAACCTGGCGATCTCAGCCGGCCGAGCCCGGTGATGCGCGGCTTCATATCCGCGATGCACATCGATACGACACGCATCGAACTTACGAATTGTCTTGAGCGAAATTCTCAACGGCAACACGGCCGGATTCGCCTCTTGCACGGGCGGGTCCGTTCTTGACGGTATGCTTGAGGCCCTTTGTCGTCAGCCAGGCAAAGATCATTTCCTGCGCATGATCGCGACGCCCCTTCAACCATTCCGGATCGCCGAGATCCTGACCGAACATCGCCGACAGCGTGTAGCGGTTGGAAACATGGAAATAGCTCAGCGCCGTAATCGTAATATAGAGATTGATGGGATCGACATCTTTCCGGAAAACATCGGAAGCAGAACCGCGACGCAGAATATCTTCAATGCTCGTCACCAGCGGAAGCGTCAGCTTCGCGATTTTGCGGGATTTGCGTAAATTCTGCCCACGCTGAAGGTTCTCATTGTTGATGAGGGCAATATAGTCCTGGTGTTCGCCGAAGAATGTGAATGTGAAATTCACCAGTTCGCGCATCGCCGCGGCCGGATCGAGATTGTCGAGATTGAGCTGCTGTTCAGCGGCGCGGATCTCCGTATAGACGTGTTCCAGAACCGCGATGTAGAGGCCGCTCTTGTCGCCGAAATAGGCATACAGAAGCCGCATATTGGCTTTGGCCCGCTGCGCGATGGCTTCGACGCGCGCACCGCCGAGACCGTTGCGGCAAAACTCGTAGGTCGCCGCGTTTAGAATCGCTTCCTTCGTCAGCGCTGCATCTCGCGGACGTCGGCCCCGCGCCGGGCGACGGTTTGTACTTGTCGATGTCGTCCGTTCGGCCATGACCGGCACTTCCGCAGTGAAAACGACACAGGCGATCTGACACTATCAGACCGTGACCTTTCGTATCTATCACATGCAGACGCGATTGGAGCCGCCGTTGTCAACACCCCCGAGAGGGAGAGGCGTTCCCTGTGCGTTCCAGCCCAAGAGCGAGCCCCCGCCACTGCCGAGACGGGCACGGACACCAGTCCGCAGAGGAATTTGAACCATCACCGGCCCCAGCGGGACCGTAGCGAGCTATTGCAGCGCGATCTCAATCAAGGCTCAGGTTTGAATGGATGATTGCGCACGATCTCGGAATATATCCTTGTCGCAACGCGAATCCGGTCAACCGAGCAATATTCGTCGGTTTTATGGGCCATCGTCGGTTCGCCGGGACCAAGGACAATCGTCGCCGGATGCCCCATCGCCGGCTGCAGGATCGCCGCATCGGTGAAATACGGCGCCACCTGCCAGTTGCCGCGCAGACCCGTGCAATGACGGCAGACATTGACGACACCCTGCACCCGCAAATCGGCGGGGTCAGTCCAGACCGGCGGAAGCGACAGCAGAACGTCGACCTGATCTTCACGTTCGAGCCCGGCGGAAATCCGGCGATGCAAAGCTTCTGCTTCAACACCAGGAACGATCCGGCAATCGATGGCGATCTCAGCCCGGTCTGGCACCGAATTGATGTTGCTGCCGGCGTGGACTGAACCGACGTTGAGGGTCGACGGTCCGAGATGTTCGTGCGGCCGGCCGAGGTCGACAGTCCTCAAGAACCGCAGGAAATCTGCGCCACGGTCCGCGGCATTCACGCCTTCATGCGGCATCGAGCCATGGGCGGTTTTTCCCTTCAATGCGGCCTGATACCAAGCCACGCCTTTGTGACCGATCACCGGCTGGTTGGATGTCGGCTCCCCGACGACAAGAAGACTGTGCGGCTTGCACGCATCTGATGACGCCAGCGCCAGTGCGCCT
>JBQCFU010000822.1:0-3258 GCA_051958775.1 Pseudolabrys sp. | reverse complement strand
GATCGATCCGTACCGGGATGGAGGCAACGCCGCGCTCCTTGGCCTGCACGTCCGGGAAAACGGCAAAGACTCCATGGGAGCAACAATCGGAACGTACCGGATCGAGCACGAAGGTCGTGTCGACGGAACCGGGATCGAGTCGGACGTCAATCAGGTCGCCGTCATGAATATGCATAGCCTGCACGAGGCGGAATTGCTCGCCGTAGTACAGGCCCGCATCGGACGCGATGCGGTAAACGTCGGCTCGGTCGAGGACGCGCGCAGGCGCATCCGTTGAGGGCACCTTCTGCTGCGGCTGTCGGTTTCCGTGCAACATCTTGCCGCGGCAATGCTGAAGCCACGCTGCATGCGACAAGCGCGGCCTGCTGAAAATTTCGATCACGTTCGAGCCGGGCGAAACCCGACTCATGATCTCACGCGTCTCGCCCTTGGTCAGGTCGAGCGCTTTCATGATCTCGAAATCGGCGATGACCACCTGTTCTGATTTCAGCCATTCCCGCGCGACTGCGAACGCAATCTCCAGGAACGCTGTGCCCGGGACCAAGACCTGCTCACCGACCTGGTGATCCTGCAGGGCAGGATGCATCGCAGTGTCGATATGGGCGTGCCACTCCAGCGAATCCGGTGAGTATCGCGTGCCGACGAACGGATGCTGGATCGGCGCGCCGGTAACGGATTCCACCGAATGCTCGAACCGGAATTCCCGTCGCTGCCAGGGATAAAGCGGAAGCTTGACCGCCGGTCCCGGATCGGCGCCGAACAGTTTCTCCAAATCGACGGCTGCGCCGGTAGCCAAAGCACCGGCGATGATCCGATCGAACGGATCACCCTCGTCCTTGCGATCGAGTGTTCCCTGGACGGCTGTGCCGGTGACCTCGCCGTCAAGGCTGTCGGCAATATGCTTGAGGAGCGTCGGTCGCGCACCGATGTCGAGAAAGAGGCGCGCACCGAGCGAAGCGGCCTTGCGCAATCCCTTTACGAGCTGCACGGGTTCGCGGACATTGCGCCACCAATAGGCGCCATCCATCGTCTCACCGGTTTCCCGCTCACCGGTGACGGTGGACACGAATGTAGTATGTCCTGCATGCCCGGTGATGTCTTTCAGGTCGGCGATCAACCCTTGCTTGATCGGTGCGAGCAGACCCGTGTGGAAGGGATAATCAAGATCGAGATCGACCATGGCGACGCCAGGATTGGCGGTCGACAGCGCCGCGAGCTTGTCGGCAGGACCGGCAAGCGTGAGACTGCGCGGGCTGTTGAAGGCGGCGATCTCCACCTCCGGAAATGCCTGCTGCATCTCCTGTGCGGTCTCGAGCGTCGCACGCAATGCGACCATCCGCCCCGCCCCGCGTACGCGCTCTTGATGTTGGCTGCGGATATAAACCAGCCGGATCGCCGTTTCGAGATCGAGGATGCCTGCCGCTTCTGCCGCAGCGATTTCACCGACGCTGTGCCCAAGCACACAAACCGGATTGATCCCGCGCGATGTCAAAACCGCCGTGGTTGCACTCTGGATCGCAAAAATGAGCGGTTGCGCGACACTGGTCAGCGACAGCTTTCCAGCTAACTCGTCACTGAACAGAAGTTCGCGCAGCGACCAGCCGGACCACTTCTGAAACAGATTATCAATGCGTTCGAAGTGAGCGCGGAACACCACGTTCGACTGATGCGCACCGCGTCCCATGCCGACCCACTGGCTGCCGTTACCAGCATAGACGAATGCCACCGGGAGGTTACGACCGACCGCATGGGCCGCCGTGAGATTCTGATCGTCCGCATCTACACAGAACGCGCGCAGAGCCCGCGCAATCTCCCGACCGCTCTTCGCAGCGACAACCAAACGATGGGCAAGCTGCTCCCGACGATGAGCAGCCGCAGCAGTGACGGTCGCGACATCCTTGTCGGGCAATCCTTCAACTTTATGGGCGTAGTTCTGCGCCAGGGAGGCGAGCGCCGGCGCAGTTTCTGCCGAGATCGCGAACAGAGTGGGATTGGCTGTCGGGGCGCGCGGCGCAGTGCTCACCTTGCCACCTGCCACGACTGCATGAGCATTGGTGCCGCCAAATCCGAAAGAATTGACGCCCGCCAATTCGCCCATTTTGCCGAGCGACATCTTCTCGCGGCAGACCTGCAGATTGAGATCGTCGAATGGAATCTGCGGGTTCAACTCGTCGCAATGCAGCGACGGTGGCAGGACACCGTGGTTGAGCGCCAATACCGCCTTGATCAAACCGGCAATGCCGGCACCAGGCTCGAGATGGCCGATATTAGTCTTGACCGAACCGATCGGCAGCGGCGCCGCACGGCGCTGGCCCAGTCCCCGACCAAGCGCTGTCGCCTCAATCGGATCGCCGGCTGCGGTGCCGGTGCCGTGCGCCTCGACAAAAGCAAGCCGATCGGGATCGATGCCACCTTCGCCATAGATGCGTTCGAGTAGAGCGTGCTGGGCTTCGAACGATGGCAGCGAGATGCCGCTGGTGCGGCCATCGGAGTTGACGTCTGTCGCCAATACAAAGCCATGAACCGGATTGCGTGCCGCCTGAGCCTGTGCGAGGCGCCGCAACACGACAACACCTCCACCCTCTGCGCGCACGAAGCCGTCGGCTTTGCTGGAGAAAGCCTGGCACAATCCGGTTGGCGACAGCATCGAGGCTTGGGAAAAAGCAATGAACGACGCCGGGCTGGTGATGACATTGGTGCCACCGACAATCGCCGTATCGATACGGCCCGAGCGCAGTGCTTCCACCGCCTGATTGAGCGCCACCAGCGATGACGAACAGGCGGTGTCTACCGTCACGCTCGGTCCGCGCAGATCGAAAATGTAGGAAATGCGGTTGGCAAGAATGGCGAGCGCGGTGCCGGTCGCAAAATGCGAATCCGCGATCGCCTGGTCGGTGACGAAGGCGTGGGCGTAGTCGATTTGCGAGGCGCCGACATAAACGCCGACATCTTTCCCCGCGATCGTCGAAGGCCGGATACCGGCGTCTTCAAGCGCTTCCCAGGTCAGTTCAAGCAGCAGCCGCTGCTGCGGATCCATCTGGATTGCTTCGCGCGGCGAGATACCGAATACGCTGGGATCGAAGTGCCAGACGTTGTCGAGCACACCCGCAGCCCAAGTATAGCTCCGTCCCCGCTCCTGACGGCGGGGATGCCCAAAACGCTCGAGCGAAAAGCGGTCCGCGGGCACCTGCGTCACTGAGCAGCGCCCGCCCGCTATCAAATCCCAAAATTCTTCTGTGCTATCGGCGCCTGGAAAAC
>JBQCFU010000821.1:0-2227 GCA_051958775.1 Pseudolabrys sp. | reverse complement strand
CCTTCAATGAACGGCAGGCCCAGGTGGATCGTTTCGGTCATCGCTGTCCCTTTGAAATATCCCTACAGAGTCAAAGTCGCTTCGACGGCAATGCCGCGACCGACCGTGGCGGAGAGCTGGGCGACCCGCACGGAAAGCATGCTCTGCGGGGCGCCGAAGTCGGTCAGTTCATCCGCCGCCGCATACAGAGCCGAAGGTTGCGTGGTGGTGATGCTGCGGCACACATCTCCGCCGTCGAGAATGTCCACCACATAGTGTTCGCCGGATTCGCCGAGCGGAATTTCGCCGCTCCAACTGTCGGCGTCGTAGCGTGCGCGGCGGATCCATGACAGCACGACGCCATCGTCGCCACGGCGCGCCGCAAGATGCACCGGCGCCAGCGGCCGTAACGCGACGGAAGACGGCGTGACATCGAGCACCACCGCCGACGCATCGGCCGCATCGCGTCCCGCCGCGACGATCCGCAACTGCATCGGCCGGTCGAGCCGGTCGAGACCGCGCGCCAGCGGCGGCACATGGGCATCGAGCAGGACAAACGGCGCGCCGGCTGGCAGCGGATCGCCCATTGCTCCTTCGGTGCCGCCCTGGCCGCGAATGAGCCGCGACAGCGCATAGGTCGACGCGTCGACCAGTTCGGCATCGCCGAACTGCAAAACCTCCCACGCCCCGTCCGGCCGTCGCACCGCCGCGAGATTGGCGCCATCGAACAGGGAGGCATCGCTTACCGAAGCGAGCGCCCCGCTGAACAGCACGACACGCACCGCGCGATGCTGGAAGCACGCCGGCGCATGGCGCGGCAGATCATCCAGCGTCTCGCCGATGATCGCCGGCGCGAGCGCCGTCGCGGCCCGCATGAAAGATGCACCATCGTCCGATCGCAACACCGCCACCGGCCCGGGCCACGGCTTCGCGCAGACCGCGATCCGCGTCAGCACCACCGGTTCGTTGCCGTCCATCACCGGCAGGTCGAGCGTGAGCGCATGCACGGGACCAACCGCTGCGGGGATCGCCGGCGTGCCGTAATCCACCGTCGGCAGCGCTACGGCGAACACTTCAGGATCGATCGAGCGCGCACTGACGCGGCGGCCCTCGCCGTCATTCAACTCGCGAATTTCGAACAAGCGACGGCGTCCATTCACCGTCAACGCCGCCACGTCGCCGGGCGACAGAGCAAGCGCGCTCGGCGGAACGGCAAAGGCTGCCGTCTCGCGGCCGGCCCACAGATCCTGTAACCACACATCAGCACGCCGCTGCGCGTCGGCGGCAGTCGTGACCACGGCAAGGTCGACCTGCAGCGTGCCTGCCGCGCCACCGGTCAGCCGGCGTGAGGCGACGGCGGCTCGGTGATAGTCCGTCGTCACGTCGGTGAAGTTGAGCGCGATATCACGCGGCAACTCCGTCTCTTGCGCACGCGTGAGACTCACCGGCGCCGCATCGTCCGGCAGCAACAGATCGTCTTCGGTCAGTTCGACCACCGGCGCGCCGCCGCGCGGCCGGAAGCGCAGCACGCCGCTTTCCTCCGACGCGTCGAATGCATAGGCGGTGGCGAGCGGCTCCAGCATCGCGCGCGGCGCCATCGGCCGGTCGACTAGATAGCCGTCAGGCCCACCGCCGAGCGCATCGGTCGACACATCGTCGATCCCGGAATCGCGAAGCACGTTTTCGAAAAGTCCATCGAGCGGGGCGGCGCCGAGCCGCCCGGTGAGCCTGTGCCCGGTCTGCCAGTTGGCGGCGTCGCTCCACACCGTGTCGGCCGCCGGAAACACCGGAAACGGCCGCACGTCCCAGGTCCACAAATGTATCGCGCCGACATCGATCATCCGCCCGCCATAAACCGGCGAGAGCGGATTGAGCCCGTTGTCTGCCCCCGGGTCGAACGCGCCGAGCACGGCTTCGAGATAACGCCGTTGCATCCGGTCGTCGCGGCTGCCGTCGGAGAAATGCGGCAGCCCGGACTCCGAGGAGCGCGTATCGGGAAATACGCTCGGCTGGTTGGCGCCGCGATCCACGGCAGGGCAACCGACCTCCGCGATCAGCACCGGCTTGCTCGACGGTACCCAGGCCGTCGGCGTTGCCAGTTCGACACCGTCGACCCGTTCGTGGTGGGCGTTCGACCAGAAATTCCAGATGTCCTTCCGGCGGAAGATCCACGGCTTGCCGCCACCGTCGGTGATCGGCGCACGCGTTTGCGCGAGCCGCGCCGCATTATCGGCATAGAACCAGTCAT
>JBQCFU010000820.1:0-2443 GCA_051958775.1 Pseudolabrys sp. | reverse complement strand
CATCCGCCTGCTGCAACAACCTGACCAGCTCACGTCCGCTGACCGCCGCGTAGTAGGTGCGCCGGACATCAGCAGCCGTGCGCAGTGTCTCCTCAATGGCACGTAGCTGTGCCTGCCGGAAACGTGTCGCCGCCAGATCGGCACGCGCCGGCAGCGTCACCAGCGCGAGGATATCGAGAGCGACCTGCGCCTCCAGTTCCGACGCCCCGCCACCGGCGATGCGCGACAGCGAGAAGCTCGGATTGGGCGGCAGGCTGTCGCCGACCATCTCCGCTTCGGCCATCGCCAGCTCATGATAGGCCGCCTGCAGACGCCGGTTGTTGAGCAACGCGATCTGCACCGCGCTGTCCGCCGTCAGCGGTCGTCGCTTCAGCCGATCGACGGTTTGCCGAACGGTCGCCGCCTCATCCGGCGTGCGGATGACGGAGACATCCTTGTCGAGCGTGGTCGCGGCAAAGCGCATCACCGGCGCCATGCCGCGGTCTTCGGAAAAGCTCGCGCAGCCGGTCAGCGCGATCGGCAGAAGCCCGATCGCGAGCGGACGAAGCATGCGCCGCCACCTGTGTGGCGATCGATTGCTGTTGTTGTGCATGACACCCCTACCGCTCGCTCTTCGGTCGAGGCGTCACGCGCTCGTTCTGCTGCCGCCACGATGCAGGCGTGGCCGGGCGCAGGCTCGCATAGCCTGCGGTGACAGAGCTGGTGCGGATAGCGGGCACCGGCGCGGCGGCTTCTGCCGGATCGGCGCCGGCGAACAGCGTTTCCGGAACGGTGTTGCAACCGGCAAGCAGCACGGCAGTAGCGATGCCAATCAACGCGCGCGATGATCGGACGACAGAGCGATGCGCGACCGCCATAGCGGCGGGCGCCTCGCACAGAAATGCGGGCAAAACCCCAAACATGGAAACCTCGACTGACGAAATGAAACGAGACGCGCGACAGCGCGCGTCAGCTCAAAACGGCAGCGGAGGTATTCGGAGGACGATCGAGACGGGCGGGGCTTTGGCCGACGATTTCATCGGGCCGGCTGAGAACGACGGGCGCACGCATGACAGCCGGAATGCCGACCATCATGTCGGTAGCGGGCAGCGCCGTGAGACAGATCAGACCGCAGCACTGGGCGTCGATGGATTTCTTGGTGCCATGATCATTCTTGTTGTCATGATCGACGGCTGCCTGCTGCTGATGCATGTGCATGGTGCCATCACCGTGCTGATGCATCTGATCAGCGTGCCCCTGTGCGTGCACCTGCACGGCCTGGACACCGTGGTGGTTGGCCTCGGTCAGACAATGCGCGGCATTCGCTCCGTCTCCGAAAGCAAAAGCAGCCGCCGGCGCGAGAACGCACAGCGCATAGAACACGGCGAGCAACCTCGCCATGCGCCATCGTGTGATCCTGGTCAGCCGAACGAACATTCCGCGCGCGCCATCAAGCCGGACCGGGCTTGTGCCCGGTCCATGCGGCAACATGGTGGCCTGCGGCGGCCCCGTCAACACAAAGGCCACACCGGCCGGTGCGACACACGCGCCTGTCCGGCTGTCAGACAGACGCGAGCGGGTCCGGACCGAAACGATTGGGGCCGTCCGTGCCCTTCACGCAATCCCAGTAGATCAGCAGCAGGATGCCGATACCGGTGAAGGCAATCAGAACCCACCACCCGGTGCGGTCGATGTCGTGCAAGCGCCGCACCGCGACGGCCAGCGACGGCAGCAACAGAGCCAGCGACAAAAGAGCTTCCACGAGCGTGAGGTCGAGAATGCCGTCGATCACGGCCGCGACGATCTGCGCGATGACCGAGAACAGCGTCCAGTACCAAAACTCAGAGCGCGCAGCACGGCCGGAAAATGTCGCGTACTTGCCGAAGCAGGACCTGATTGCGTCTGCAAATCCCATGATCGCCCCCGTTTCCAGTGAAGCGAGGGTAGCAGGCACGATGGAACTTCCCTAGCCGCGGCGGGGGAGCGGAAACGGGCCTTCAACTGCATTTTGATGCAGAGCAGGCGAAGGTGTGGCTGGGATGCGGACTTTCAAACGCCCTGACTGGGCGAGAATGGTGCTGCCGGACAGGATTGAACTGTTACCGACTATTCCCATGCGCCTTAAAATCATAGAGATTTTTAGCCTCACCGCTAGTTTCGGTGTATCAGCGTCGGGAACAGATGTCTATCGACGCACTCGGGCAAATTCTACAGGGGAGCCGCGCTGAATTCCTGCCATCCTTTTTCCCGAAGCCGGCAAGCGTCGCACTGACTGCATCCGTATCCCCAAGGATATCGCTTGTGTCTGACGCCTTCGTAGCAGGTGTGCGATTCTTCCCTGATGAGCTCGAGTAAGGGGGCTCCCCCCAGCGTACTCGCAAGCCTCCAGACCCCAGCCTTATCTAGGTCCATCAGCGGGCATTGTATCGACCAAGAAAAGCCTGTGGCTTCGTTCAGCGCTACT
>JBQCFU010000819.1:0-7142 GCA_051958775.1 Pseudolabrys sp. | reverse complement strand
CAAAAAATAACGGATTAGCGCTTAGTGTTGGGCCGTGTGTGCTGACGCGACCTCAACGGGCTTTCCCGGCAGGGGCTATCTTGTAGCCAACGATGCGCGTGTTCCAGGCGCATGGACTGGCGTCATTGGCCCACTGCTGAGTGGACCATAGTGTCTCGCGATCAATCGGGTCGAGTGCCGTCAGGGTGCCGACCGAATTCCCCATCGGCACCATGTTTCGCTGGTTCAGGCAAGTATAGGGCTGTGTGCCGGCCGCCACCGTGACCGGGCCTGTAAATGTGTTCGCAGGATCTTCTGTCCGGCGAGTCCAGAGCAGCACCGACAGGTTTGTGTGCGCGTTTGATGCTGTGCCGACAATGCCGAGGTTGCCGGCATCATCGACACCGATCGTGCCGAATTCCAGATGTTGATCGGCGCTGGACAATTTTGCTGTCTGGCTGACGACGCAGGCTGTCGTCATGGAACAGTCGAGCTCCACCCAGATCAGGATATTATTGGCATCCGTGCCTTGCGGTCCGCATGACGCCGTGCACGGCCCCGTCCCGAGGACGCCGTACAGGTGAGAGCCGCGCTGGACGACATTCATCAGACGATGGCTGGTCGCCGCGCGAAGCGTGACCTCGCTGCCCGCCTGCGGGATGGACATTGTCTCGCCGCAGCATGGCGAATTGTAGAGCCACGCATTGTCCTTCGAACCGATACCGGTTTTGATTACCTGCTGTGAACCGCCGGCGTTATAAGTGCCGGAGGCGCCGTCCCACGTGAAGGTGTTGACGACCCAATGGAACGAAAAGTTCGTTGAGCGCTGGCAAGCATGGGGCGCCGAGCGATCGCAGCTCTTGTTGACGAAGAATGCTGGAGCATCGGTGGCTTTTGATGGATTGTGGTCGACCGCAGGGACGATATCGATCGGCATGTTGTGCCTGCGGTTGATGTGAGCAGGCGTCGCACCTCGCGCGATCGCCTTGATCTCCTGGGACGCTACCGCGAAGCAATCATAGCCGGCAGTCGGCACCGTTTTCGGGTTGTTGTCGCCGAAGTGCCCGCCGCAGACATAGACTCCGTTCCTGTCGTAACCCAGCTTCAGGCCGGGATTCCGATCTAGACATGGGCCGCCCTGCAGACAGGACAGGTAAACGCCGCCCCATGCGCCAGTCGCATCGGCATCTGCGCTGACCAGCGTGCAGTCGTTCCTGCATGTAACAGTGATGATCCAGCTTTCGATGAACTCGTTGTAAACGATGTGCGGCTCGAACTGCTTTCCGCTGCGCCGCGAGAGGTTGGGGTCGAGTCCTACCGACTCGATGAGCGCGGCGAGGGGCGTCGATTTCAACAATTTGCCCGCCGTGTCATAGACGTTGACGTTCTGCCAGGTGACCTGGACGACCTGCTTGCCGTTGGTCGCGACATCCATTTCCGCCCGGTCACAATGGATCGGTGCGTTCTCGGATTTACAGGTCGTAAGCCCCGGCCCCCGATCGCCATCAAATGAGCGGACGGTTTGTGCATTCGTCATGCTGCCGAGAAACAGCATCTGAAGGACGGCCAGCAGACCGAGAAGAAATGGGGTGGCCGCTCGGCGGTTATTCATGATTCGCCTCCTGCGGCGGCTTATGGCCCTGCCGCGCCTTTTGTGATTGTGTGCTCAGAATAGTGAGGGTGATGACGACACCAGCCGCGGCGATGCTCAGAGTGGTCACCCAGAGCAGCGATCCATAATCGGCTCCGTCACGCACAAGGGCGAATAGTCCGCTCAACAGCAGCAGAAAGCCTCCCGCGCTTCGCAGTTGCACCGCAGGTCGAAACCTCTCGCCGCCAATCGCCTCCCAATGACGTTTCTGACTCAAAGCGAAGCATAGGAAAGCCAGGTAGGCCGACAGAAACAAAGCGATAAGTGTCACTGTGGCGATCATCTGTTCAGCCGGCGAACGCGGGCGCGGTCGTGCTCGTTTGCCGTTCCCTGTTGGATAACCGGCGTGCAAACAAGACGGCGACACCGGCGGTGACAAGCAGGCCTGTGTCTACGCCGGCCACGCCCCACAAATGCGAATGCGATGCCGCACGGATGAGATTGTCGCCGGTGGTGATCCAGTTCAACCCGACGGCGGCCAGCGACAGAGCAGCGATGGCCCAGCATTGTTGAATCCAGGCGGTGCGCGGCAGCAGCCAGGCATGTGCGAAGGCTGCGATCCAGACGACAAAGAAAGTCCAGACTTCCAGGGCTTCACGCTCGGTGCCGAGAAAAACGGTATTTAACGGCAATATGCGGTTGATCACGAGAAAAGCCGCAGTCGCCGCGATCAGGCCGGCGGTTCCGCCGACCGCGAGCCCTTCGACAATCCGCACTCCTAGGCGTCCTTCATGGGCGTGTCGCTTGCGGCGCGATTCGAGCCAGAACAAAAGTCCGGTTGCGATCAGCAAGCAGCCGAGCAGTCCCAGTGCGAAATAGGTGAAGCGCAAGCTCCAGTGCCGGAATTGAATCTGATGCAGACCAGAGATAAAGCGCTGCGTCGTCATCATCGGACCTAGGGGCTCGGTCTTGTGCAGCACCGCGCCGGTGGATGCATCGAAGGTGATGGAAGGGGCATGGCGCGGGATCGCACCATCGAATGTCTGAAAGATCCGGACGAAAGCGTTGGCGTCGCCCGGATGATAGATGACGAGGGCCCAAGGTGGAGCGCCGTTCCATTGGCGCCGGGCTTCTTCGACCATCGGGTCGAGTGGTGCGAGCGTGCCGGGTCTGTTGGCCTTCGGGCGTTGATAACCGCCCACGGCTTCGATGTTGAAGCCGCGCAAATCCTCATAGGAGGACAAATAGCCGCTCGGAAAATAGACCGAGAAATGGACGATCAGGCCGGAGATCGTGATGAGGATATGAAACGGCAGACCCAGAGTGCCGGCCAGGGTGTGAAGCTCGAAGAATTTCCGGCCCGCGAACGTGTTGCTCCGGAAGGTGAAGAAGTCAGCAAACAACCGTCGGTGGATAATGAGACCGGAAACACAGAGTACCAGCATCGCCATGCCGGCGAAGCCGACGATCCATTCGCCGAGATCCCACGCTTTGATGTGCAGACCGTAGTGGAGGGGATAAAGGAAACGTGTTCCCGCGAGCGATCCCTGGTCGGGCAGGATCGCACCCGTGGTGCCGTCAAAGTAACGGTTGATGAGCTTCTTTTTTGCCGCTTCGCGATAGACCAGCCGCACAACCGGCTGGCGTTCGGTTGCCTGGAGTATGGTCCACGACGGTGCACGCGCGGCAACGGCAGCATCATAAGTGGGGCGGAATGTCTCGAACGAGATCACATGGTCCGGCGGCGCCAGCCGCGTCATCGGCGCCATCCAGCGGTCGATCTCGCGGTCGAAGACCGAGATCGTTCCCATCCAGAAGATTGCAAACAACAGCAGGCCGACAATCACGCCGACCCATGTGTGCATCAGGTTCATCGACTGGCGAAGGCTCTGGCCCATCCTACCCGCCTATCCGCGATAGCGCCCAGGGAGCGATGCCAGCGGCCGTGAGTGCCGCATAGCCGAGGCCGAGACGCAGCAGTCGCCGCTCGGCCGCTCCCCACAGCAGCGCGCAAAGATAAATGATAAAGCCGAGCATCGATGCGGTGACGACCGCTTCGCTGCGCGCCATTCCTGCGAACGGAAGCAGTATCGCGAGGCCGTAAACTACGGCGGACGTCGCGATATAGCCGCCGATGACCGTCAGCGTGACGCGAAGGAACAGGACGCGGCGCATCACCGCTTTGTTCGTCGTGCGATGCGCCGCGTCTGCCATGGTCAGAAGTTGAATGTCGTGGATACGAGATAGGTGCGTGGCGCGCCGAGATAGAGATACCGATCGGTCTGCGTGCCTTGCCAGTAGTTCTTGCCGAGCACGTTTTCGACAGCAACGCGCAGAACCACAGGCTTCCCATTCCATGGCGAAGCAAATGTGTAGCGCGCGCCGAGGTCGAAGCGCGTCCAATCGGATACGGACAGGGTATTGCCGGCGTCGGCATAGAAGCCACCGGTGTAGATCATGCGACCGGTAAGGGTCAGGCCGCGGATGAAGGGCGTGTCCCATTCGGCGCCCATATTGAGTTGCAGGTCGGAAACGCCGAATGTCCTCTTGCCATCGTTCAAACCGCCTTGCGTTTTTGTCTGACGGGCATCGAGGAACATCACGCCGCCCAGCAGGCGAATGTTGTCGGTGATCGCGCCAAAGGTGTTGATCTCGATACCGCGATTCACACTCTCGCCGTTTGGCGTGAGCGTATTGCTGGCCGTGTCGACGTTCTGGATTGGTCGGTTGATCTGGAAGGCACTCGCCGTCGTTGTGAACGTCCCCCAGTCGATTTTGACGCCGGCTTCCATCTGCTTGGCATGATAAGGCGGAAGGACCTGGCCAGCATTGGCATATTGTGACGCGACGACGGAACCGGGTTCGAGTCCTTCGATATAATTCGCGTAGATCGAGACGTTGCTCAGCGGCTTGACCACAAGTCCGTAACCGGGGCTCAAGGCTGAGTCATCGAGCGCGGTGGTTTGCAGGCCGGTTGCGGCCGCAAACGCGCCCGAGGTGATGTATTGCTTGCGTACCCCGACAGTGAATTGCACGCGATTGTCCAGGATCGACATCGTGTCGGCGATGCCGATGCTGGTGAGAAACTGGCTCGATATTTTCGGGGGAGACCCGATCGCAATGCTGGGTGCCGGCGTCGCGACTGGATTGTAGATATTGGACGTGAACGCTGTGCCGGTCCCGTTGATGATCCGGGTTTCGTTTTCGGCATGGGCAATGTTGAAGTTGATTTGATGATGGATGGGGCCGGTGTCGACCGTGCTACGCAATCCCGTTTGAACGGCTTGCTGGGGAAGTTCCTGCGAGTTGCGGCGTGGCGAGCCGGTGTAGGTGCCGTTGAGGTTGGTCACCGTGGTGTCTGAATAAAGATAGTTGGTCATGCTCCGAATCATCCCGGCCTGTGCGTAAGCCGTCAGATTGTTCGTGATGTCCACTTCGCCCTGTACGATTCCGAACTTGGTCCGGCTGTTCCAGAATCCCCATGTCGGATTGTAGTTTTTGCTTGCGTCCGGAGGCATCGGCACGGCGCGGAGCGCAGGCCCCATGATCGCAAAGCGCTGCATGACGTCGATGCTATTCTCTTCGTAACCGACGTCGGCGGACAGCATGACGATCTCTCCGCGGTAATCGAGGCCGAGCGTGCCGGTGGTGACACGCTGACTCTGGTCGGTCAGTTCTGTGCCGCCGCCACGGACGGCACCGTTGACGCGTACGCCGAATTCGTTGCGCTCGCCAAAACGGCGTCCGAGATCGACATGGGTGCCGAAGGTCGAGCGCGAATTGTAGCTGGTGGTGAGTTGCGTCAGCGGTTCGTCACCGGCCCGCTTGGTCACCGTGTTGATGCTGCCGCCGACGCCGCCGGCTGGCGGCATACCGTTGAGCAGGCTCGCCGGTCCTTTGAGTGTCTCGACGCGCTCAATACCGATGAGTGAGGCAGACGAAAGTCCCGAACCGATCCCGTAGAGGCCGTTGATGCCATAGGCCGTGCTTGCGATCGGGAAGCCTCGTATGAAGGTGAAGTCAAAGCCATAGGCCCGCGGAACGTTGGCGCGGATGGAAGGATCGTTGATGAAGACATCTTCGAGCTTGCGCGCCTGTTGATCCTGAATCGTCTTCTGCGTGAAGCTCGTCTGATTGAACGGCGTGTCCATGAAGCTGCGGTTGCCGAGCATACCGAGCTGTCCGCCAGTCGCTACCTGTCCGCCCGCATAGGGTGGAGGCGTGGTCATGGTCGAGTTCGGATTTCCGGAGCTGACATGGATCGCCGGCAATTCCATGCTTTGCGCGAGGGCGGACATCGCTGCGCGGTCGAACACGGAGACCGAACGCGAGCCTGTCAGCTTGTATTGGAGTGACGTATCGGCAAGCAGCTGGTTGATGGCAGCTTCGGCTGTCATCTCACCGTTGACGCCGGCGATCTGGCGACCGGCGACAGAGTTGCTCGGCACGAGGAGTTTGAGACCGGCGACGCGCGCCCATTGTTTGAGGGCTGCGTCGAGGGGACCTGCGCGCAACGCAAATCGGTGTTTGGTCGTGGAAAACGCCGCCGATTGTTCGAGAGGCGATCCTTGTGCAGAGACTTGTGCGGGCCAGACTGCGACCGCCGCCGAACAAAGTAGAATCGTTCTCATATACGAATAAAAATTCGGCTTCAGCGTCCCCAAAATCATTCCGACCCCCGTACGCGTCCCTTCAGCAAGTGGGTGATGTGTCCCACGAGACTCAAACGACGGGGCAACGGGACACGACAGCGTATGCGGTGTTTTTTCTTGGAAACCTTCAGCGTCCAACGGTGCGCGAATTGTCGCGGCTGATGAGGACGAAGCCAGGCAGCTTCATAATCGAAATCGGCAGCGCAGTTTGGAGCGACTCCAAAAAACTATCGGTGTCACGTAGCTCGAAGTTACCGGTGACAAGCAGTCTTCGCAGGGAATCGTCTCTGATGACGATGCGGCCGCGCCGGTAACGGGCGACTTCCATGATGACGTCACCCAAGGGCCGGCGATCGAACACCAATTCGCCATGCCGCCAGGCGGTCGCGGCTGCTGCGTCGATAGAATATGCGCGGCCGAGGCCGGTGTCCGGCACATATTCCATCGCTTGGCCCTGGTGCAGATCGGACTGCTGGCCGTCCGCAGAAATCCGTACCGCGTGCTCGGTGACGATTGTCAGCGTCCGGGCTGCGTCGTGGCGTACGGCAAATCCGGTTCCGAGGGCCTGTACTTTGACATCGCCTGATATCACCGAGAATGGATGCACCGGATCCGGCGCAACCTGAACGTGGATCTGACCGGAACGAAGCGTAATCGTGCGCTGTTCGCCGTTCACGTCGAACGCAGTGCCGGTGTCCATATCGACCACGGAGCCGTCCGCGAGCGTGAGCGTTTGAATTTCGCCGGTGGCTGTCGCGTAGTCGGCCCATAGCCCGATTGGTGAGCCGTAAAGTCCGATGATCGCAGCCGCGCCGAGAACGAGCATAGTGGCCAGGACCGTCAGTGTCGGGCCGCGTTTCTTTCCGTTCCTCAGCAGAGTGGGGCCGAGATGGTCCCATAGTCGTTCTGCGCGTGTGGCG
>JBQCFU010000818.1:0-2360 GCA_051958775.1 Pseudolabrys sp. | reverse complement strand
TGTGCACCGATCCGCCCGGTCTGCGACGCCGAATCACCGTGCAACAATCCTAGCCCCAGCGCCTTCTGTGGCCTATCGACATCGGTTGCAGCTACGCTACCGGCGGTTGTCCCCAGAAAACCGATCTCGCAAGGCTGTCTTCGCTGTGGAGGAGCGGGTTGGTGGATTGACACGTCGCCATGGAGCTTCGCCGAACGGCTGCGGTTGGGCATAAAAACCGAGGCAAAAAATTAGGCAAAAAGTGAGCCTGCGACTGCACCAAGGCTCGACTTTATCGGGTTCCCGGCTCCAAATGCTGGCGGATTGAGTCGAGACAGGAGACGTCAATGAAGAAATGGATCATCGCGCTGGCCGGCCTGATCGCCGCGAGCGCGTTCTCAGTGCAGAGTGCGGACGCCCATAGCTGGCGTCACAAGAAGGTGGGCAAGGGCGTCGTCGTCGCCGGTGCCGTCACCGGTGCGGCGGCCACCGCTGGCTACTTCTGGATCAACGACTGGAAGTGGAATTGGCGCGGCGAAGGTGCCAACGGGATCAGCCAGACTGGCGCAATTGCTGCCACCAGCATCGCGTGCATGGCGGTCGCCCCGATGCTCGCCAGCGCGCTGGAAGGCCGCGAGCTGACCCTGCGTGAAGCCGGCGTTCTGTTCGGTGGCTGCGTGGTGCCGATCATCGGCGGCTATTTGGTGAACGCGGCGTGGGATGCCAACCCGCAGTGGGAGCAGTATGAGAAGAAGCCCGTGCGGGCGGCTCATCGCCACCACCGGCACCATCGCCACCACCGCTGAACCTTTTCAGCAGGTCTGAACTGCGACGAGCGGCCCCTGCGGGCCGCTCGTTTTGCATGATAGGCTGACAAAAGATCCAGCCGGTATAACGGCCAGACAAGACGACACGGGACGAAGGAGGACACGACCATGGCGCGCACTCTCCTCAAGGGCGGCACAATTGTAACGATGGATCCGGCGATCAAGGATCTGCCGCGCGGCGATATTCTGATCGAGAACGGCAAGATTGCCGCGGTCCGCCCGACGATCGCCGCCGACGGCGCCGAGGTGATCGACGCCTCGCAGATGATCGTGCTGCCCGGCCTCGTCAACGCCCACGTCCACACATGGCAAAGCGCGCTGCGTGGCGTCGCAGCCGACTGGACGGTCGCCAAATACATGCAGTCGATGCATCGCGGCCTGGCCGGTCTTTTTCGCCCGGAGGACCTCTACATCGCCAATCTGACGGGTGCGCTGAACCAGTTGCATTGCGGCGCGACCACTCTGGTCGACTGGTGCCACTCCAACCGGACGCCCGAGCACAGCGACGCGGCGATCCAGGGACTGACGGAGTCCGGCGCGCGTGCCGTATTCCTGCACGGTTCGCCGAAGCCCGATCCGAAACCGGGCCAGCCGCATTTCAGCGAAGTGCCGATGCCGCGCAGCGAGATCGAGCGCCTGCGCAAGGGTCGTTTCGCCAGCGATGACGGGCTCGTGACGTTCGGCCTCGCCATCCTCGGCCCGTATTATTCGATCTATGACGTGTCGCGTACCGATATGGCGCTGGCGCGCGAATTCGATCTGATCGTCAGCATGCATGTCAGCGGCGGCAGCGCGCTGACGCCGGACGGGTTCAAACGGCTCCTCGCCGAGGGGCTGGTCGGCCCGAAGACCAATATCGTTCACGGCAACGACATGGACCTTGCCGATGTGCGCGCGATCGCCGCCAAGGGCGCCTCGTTCACTGTCACGGCCGAGATCGAACTGCAGATGGGATACGGCGACCCGCTCACCGGCGTGCTGATGGAATGCGGCTCGCCGGTGTCGATCGGCTCCGATGTCGAGCCATCGGCGCGTGGCGACATGTTCACGGCGATGCGCGTGACGCTGCAGCACGAACGCAACCGCCGCATCGTCGAACTGGGTGAGACCGAAGCCGGCAAGCCGTTCGAGATGCCGGTCACGGTGCGCCACGCGCTGGAATGGGCGACGATCAACGGCGCACGCATGGCTGGCCTCGATCACAAGATCGGTTCGCTGACGCCGGGCAAGGAAGCCGACGTGCTGCTGCTGCGCGCCTCCGACATCAACATGCAGCCGATGTGGGATCCGGTGGCGACGTCGGTAATGCAGGCGGGGGTCGCCAATGTCGAAACTCTTCTGGTGGCAGGCCGCGTGGTCAAGCGCGGCGGGCAACTGCTCACCGGCGATCTGCCGCGCAAGATGGAAGCGCTGCGCGCCTCCGGCGAACGCATTCTCACCGATTTCGGCTTGCTGCCGAAGCAGGCGGCGTGACCCGATAACGCGCGTTTCCAGGTCTCTTAGCGGTGGTCGCGATCTGACGGTTCATCCGTCATGTCGCCGGCCGCCGCGTCG
>JBQCFU010000817.1:0-2089 GCA_051958775.1 Pseudolabrys sp. | reverse complement strand
CAAGGACCGTAAGCCGAACTGGCAGCCAGCCACGATCGACGCCGTCGACCCGGCCGCCATCGACGCGTTGTTCTGAGGTCAGGACCCGTGGAGAAATGATCCCGCCACCTGGGGATGCGGCTGCGACCTCTCCATGTCATGCTCGAACCTCTCCGTGTCATGCCCGGGCTTGGCCCACTGCTGTCCGGCACATCAGTTGCATAAGCCTGGCAGAGCGAGGCTGATCTGTTGAGAGGGAGCGAGACGGCGAGGCGGCGGGGTCCAGCTTGGATCGAACAGCGAGGCGATAGGCCGGCGGACGAACAGATGCGTGCGCACGACCAGCAGAATCTGGGCGATGGAAACCTTCGGCTGCTCTGCCATTGGCAGCAGGCGCGCCAGCAGATAGGCGATGAATGACACAGCGATTTGGGTACGGATGGCGTTCTCGCTGGTGCCCATGAACTGAGTGATCTTGAGGTTCTGCTTGATCCACTTGAAGAACAGCTCGATCTGCCAGCGCTCCTTGTAAAGCGCGGCAATCTCCTCGGCCGGGCTGGTCAGGTCGTTGGTGAACAGGCGCAACACCTTGCCGGTGTCGATGCGCACGCGGATTTCGCGACCCTTGCCGCTGAACGGGTTCTTGCGGCTGTTGGTCAGCCGCTCGGGCAGCCGCCCGGTCTGGTCGGACAGCACGCCCCCACCCGGCTTGACCTGCTGGTGTTGGACCTCGAGCAGCAGCGTGTTGGACTTTAAGCGGGTGACAAAGGTGCCGCCGGCGGCGTCCAGCTTGGCCCACCAGCCGAAATCGTAATAGCCGAGGTCGAAGACATAGGTGGCCCCGGCCTCGAGGGGCAGCGCCTTGGCGGCGGTGATGTCGTTGACGTTGGCCGGGGTGAGGGCGAACCGCACCGGCTTCGTGTCCCTGGGATCGAACACCACGTGCAGCTTGGCGGCCACCTTGCCCTGATGCAGGCCGAACCAGCGTTTCATGCGCTGGCCGAGAGCGAGGTGGGTTGCGTCGATCAGGCGGACCGCGGTTTTGAGGTCGCGGCGGAGGCGGCGGTTGAGATGGCCTAGGAGGCTGTGCAGCAAGTCGATGAACAACTCTGCCGGACGGTTGCGGTTGGCGTCCGAGAGGGTGGAGCGCGCCGGCGCTGTCCCGCCGAGCAGGCGCAGCGCGCCGTTGTTTGGCATCAAAGCCGTGGTGGTGGCGCGCAGGCCTTGCTGGCCGCTCAGGACGCCGCCCAGCAAGGCGAGGAAGTGCTTGCGGGGGGTGAAGTCCTCATAGTGGTCGACGCGATGCTGGCGAGCCAGCCGGTCGAAGCAATCCCAGGGGAACTGCTGAACAATCTGCTCAAACAAGGTAGCTTGATGGCGCATGGCATTGGCTCCGTTGCGGTGGATAACGTCGGCAAACGCATCTTCCGCATTAGAATCAATGTCGTGCGCTGGTACAAGCATAAAGTGTGCCGGACAGCAGTGGGACAAGCCCGGCCATCCGGTCGGTCTTGGCCTTGATGGCGCATGCGGCGCGGAACGCCACGACCTCGTTCGGATGCACCCGCACGAAAGGCAGGCCGGCCTTGTGCAAGGCCTGGCGCAGGGATCGTTCCAGTCCGCCGGTGGGTTCGAAGGCGAGCAGCGCGATGCGCGCCGGATCGAGGCTGGCGGCCCAGCTGTCCAGCGCCGCGGCGGTGTTGGCGATCCGCTGGTGTTGCGGCGGCTCGCCGGTGTCGGCGACATCGATCCAGTCCTGCGACACGTCGATGCCGATGAAGGTCTTGTCTTGCATGGATCTCTCCCGCACGATGAGGACGGGTCTGCACACCGGATTGCATCCGAGCGCTTGCTCCAACTCCCGTACGTGTGCGCGACCGCATTGCCGGCGGGCGCCGAGATGGCCACGATCGTTCGATCCACCCACGTTTCGGCGGGCCCCGCCGGCAACCTCCACTCCGCCACGGATTGGAGGTTAGGGGAACATGCAATCCACGGCTTGCAGTGCTGGTCAAGAAAGCGTGGGTGATAGGCCTGCGACCACCATTCCGAGAATGGGCCGGTGCAGTATCCCCGCTTACCTTAGCGCATATGGGCGAAAGCCAACCCT
>JBQCFU010000816.1:0-2514 GCA_051958775.1 Pseudolabrys sp. | reverse complement strand
GGCAGCAGATAGTCGGCAAGCGACACGGTGAGGAGTTGCGCTTCGTCATCGTAGGACAGGTGTTCGAGCAGCGTGCCGCCGAGCCCCTGCACCACCGCGCCGACTTTCTGTCCGTCGACGATCATCGGATTGATCATCCGGCCAACGTCCTCGACGGTCACGTAATCAAGCACGTCGACCCGGCCCGTCGCCAGGTCGACCGTGACATGGGCGCACTGACAGCCGTAGCTGTAGACACGCTCCGGAGTGGCGTAGCTGCCATCGGCCGACAACGGCTGATCGTCGGACGTAAAGGCCCAGAAGTCGGCGCTGCGTCCGTCGGGCGCTTTCACCGCGCCTTCGGCGATGACGATCTCTTCCGCGCGGCAGCCGAAGCGCGCGGCAGCGGCATCACGCAGCTTCTGCAACAGCTTCTCTGCCGCGTCGAACACCGCAGGGCCGCCCATCACCATCGAGCGGCCATGGAACGAACCGAAGCCCTGTTCGAGCCGGCTCGTCGAACCGTGCTCGACGCGGATGAGATCGGCCGGCAGACCGAGAGCGTCAGCCGCGATCTGCGTGAAGGCGGTTTCGATCCCCTGACCCAAGCCGGATGAGCCGATCGCAACGGTCACCATGCGATCGTCCGTCAGGCTGATGCGCGCATTCTCTTTTCCCGACCCGCCGCTTTCGACAAAGCAGCCGATCCCGAGGCCATGGTAGCGGCCATCGATGAGCTGGCCTTGCAGGTGCGCCTTGTCGTTCCAGCCGATCTCGGCGAGGCAACGGTCGAACGTGAGATGATAGTCGCCGGAATCGTAGATGGTCGGCGTGTCGTAAGGCACCAGCCGCCCATAATTGTATGGCATCTCCGCAGCGGTGATCAGATTGCGGCGGCGGAACGCGATCGGGTCGATGCCAAGATCGCGTGCGGCAATGTCCATCAGCCGCTCGCGAAAGAAATTCGCCTCGAACCGTCCGGGACCGCGGAAACTGCCGGACGGTGTCTTGTTGGTCAGCGCCGCTTCGACCTGGATCTCGATATTCGGAATTCGATAGGGGCCGGGCAGAAACTGCGCCGCGCGAGAGGGAATGACGCCGCCGGTGGTGCGGATATAGGCACCCATATCCGCCATTAGCGCGCCACGCAGACCGATGATCGTGCCGTCGCGCTGACAGGCGATTTCGAGTTTGCACTGGACGTCGCGCGAATGGTTGGTCGCCATCAGATGTTCGCGGCGATCCTCGACCCATTTGACCGGTCGCCCGCACCAGCGCGCAGCAAACGGAATGAGGAAATCCTCGGGATAGAATTCGCCACGAACGCCGAAACCGCCACCGACATCGAGTTCGATGAGTTCGACGGCCGCCTCCGGCAATTGCAACATCGCCGCGACAGTGCGCCGGTTGAAATAGGGCACTTTCGCCGCACCCCAGACCACGAGCTTTTCCGTCTCGGCGTCCCACGCCGCGACCAGCCCGCGAGCTTCCATCGGCGAGGCGGTGTGGCGATGCACCTTGAACGTTTCGGCGCGGGTGTAGTCGGCTTGCGCAAAGGCGGCGGCCGCATCGCCGATGCCGACATTGTAGGACGTGCAGATATTCGTCTCGTGCTGCTCGAACAGCAGGCTCGGCGCGGGCGTTTCCGTGGGCGAGGCGACGGGCGCCAGCGGTTCGATATCAACCTCGATCAGGTCGATCGCATCTTCAGCCAGGGCACGGCTATCGGCCAGAACCACGGCAATGGGCTCGCCGACATAGCGAACCTTGTCCGAGGCAATCACTGGTTGCTGAAACCGCGCCTGCCCTTCGAGCGGGGCCATGCGCACGGGAATGTCCGGAATGGTCGCGCCGATATCCTGTGCCGTGATGATGCGGTGGACACCGTCGATTTTCAGCGCTTCGGTGGCTTCGATCGAGATGATCCGGCCATGCGGAACGGTGCTGCGCAGGATCGCCGCATGAATCAGTCCGTCCGGCTGGATATCCGCGACGAACTGTCCGCGCCCGGTGACGAGCCGGAAATCCTCGACCCGCGGCATCGGCTGGCCGATGAACGTGTTGCGCAGGGCTGTCATGGCGCCGTCGTGGGGCGGAGCAGCGTCGGCGATCCGGCGTAAAGCTGCCGCCCGTGTTCAGGGGACCGCGTCGCATCGCGAGGCGCCAGTTTATGGTCGAAAGGGGCGTTCAAAGGCTGATCTCGGTTCCCGCAGTTTTGCCGACATTATAGTGATCTCATGTTGTGATCACAAATTTGTCAAGCCGGGGCGGGCGTTTAGGTGAGACAGGCGAGAGCGGCAAAGCAGGGACGGCGATGCGTGAGCATCGCTTCCTTTTCTCCGTTGAAGAAAAGGCTTTGAGCGTGGGAAACAGTTGAAATCGCTGCCCTGAAACGAATGTTGCGCCCGTTGCAGGCAGCAAAACCGCCACTCAGTGCGAGGCAGGTCTTATTCGATGTCCGAATAGACGTGGCGCTCGAAGCGCTCCAGGAAGCCGTGCATCGCCTTTCGCGCCTGCGCAAACTCGTCACACGCC
>JBQCFU010000815.1:0-2158 GCA_051958775.1 Pseudolabrys sp. | reverse complement strand
CCGACGTTACCCGCGCCATCGCTGGCTTGATCGAACAGGCGTCCGGCTCCGTCGCGCTGGATGGAAAGCCGATCCCGCTCGGCTCGGTCCGGCAGGCGTTCGCCAACGAGGTCATTTTCGTTCCGGAAGATCGGGCCAGCGAAGGGGTTTTCCTGTCGTTGCAGGTGGCGCGGAATCTGGTGGCGACCCGGCTTCCGGAATATGCGCGCGCGGGATTTGTTGCCTCCAAGGTGCTGCGGCGTGCCGCCGAGGCGCTGGCAGGGCGTGTCGGCGTGGTCCACACGCGGTTGCGAGCCAAGGCGCGCGAACTCAGCGGCGGCAACCAACAGAAGGTGGTATTTGCGCGGGCCGTCGAGCGGCAAAAAACGGGTGTCTTGCTCATGAACGAGCCGACCCGTGGCATCGATGTCGGCGCACGCGCGGATATCTATAAGCTGATGCGCGGCCTGTGCGCCGCAGGCTATTCGCTGGTGATGACGTCCTCGGACCTGGAGGAAGTGGTGGGAATGGCGGATATTGTTTTCACCATGTATCGCGGCCGCATGGTGGCGCGCTACGAGGACGACGACATCGCGATGGCGACCATATTGCGCGACATTGCTCACCCGCCGACCCAGCGAGACGCAGCGTGACGATGATGCAGCAGATCAAGCCCGGTCTCATGTCGCGGTTGCCCGGGTTCCTTCCGGGAGCACGACGCACCGGCCTGCTGGTGGCCGTGGCGGCGATCGCGGCGCTGGCGGCTGTCGCCGCAGTGACCCCGGGCCTGTTTTCCGGCCCGACCATTCAAACGTTCCTGACGAGCATAGCCTTTGTCGGCTGCGTCGCGGTGGGTGTGACGTTCATCACCATCAGTGGAAACATCATGTCGTTCAGCCTCGGTGCGACCACCGGCGCGTCGGCGGTGATGTTCATTGCAGTCTGGAACGCTGGCGGCCTGGGTCTTGCATTTCTGGTCACGCTGCTGTTCGGTGCAGCCCTGTCCGCGGCTCAAGGCGCGCTGATCGGATATCTTCGCGCCAGCCCCATCATTGTCAGCATCGCCAGCGGCGTGTTGATTTATGGGCTGTCGGCGCCGCTCACCGAGAACGTCGCCTTCTACGCTAATGCGCCGCAGCCCGCATGGGCGCATGCCAAGCCGTTCGGCTTGCCTCTCGTTTTCGTGGTGTTCGTTGGCGTAGCGATTGTCGGGCAGATTGTCCTGTCCTGCACGGCTTTCGGCCGGCGCGTTTATCTGATCGGTAGCAGCTTTTCTGCGGCGCGGACCGCAGGCATCAATGCGCCGCTGGTTATTCTGATCACATATGCCTACGCCGGCATTTTCGGTGCCGTCGCCGGAATCATGCTTGCGGTTCACTACCATCGGGCGGCTATCGAATTCGGCGTCGGGTTCGATTATTCGGCGATCACGGCGGTTCTTGTCGGCGGTGTACCGATCGGCGGTGGGGAGGGTTCTGTTCTGCGCACCTGCCTGGGCCTATTGTTTGTTGGCACAGTCGAGGTCGTCCTCCTCCTGCACGGTTTTCGCCAGGAATGGCAACTTCTCATCACGGGTATCGCTGTTCTGGCAGTCATTGTGTTCGGCACGCGCGGAAGGGGCTGATATGTCACGCGCAAAAATCGTGACGCAATGGCGTGCGCCGGCGATCTTGGTGATCGTCACACTTGGATTCGCGATCGCCGATGGAAGCAATGGCCGTTTCCTGAGTCTCGCGACGGCATTCAGCACGTTTGAGACATTTGCCACTATTGGAGTGGTGGCGCTCGGACTCGGCATTACGATGATCATGCGCGAGTTCGATCTGTCAGTAGCTGGCATGTTCAGCATGGCAGGATGTATCGCCGTGCTCACAGGTGCGGAGCAGCCTGTGCTTGGTGTGCTTGCAGCGGTTGTGGTCGGCGTCTTAGGCGGGGCCGGGCAGGGCTTCTTGATTGAAAAATTGCGTTTAGCTTCGATCGGCGTAACGCTGGGCGGGCTTTTGATTTCGATTGGTGCGTCACACGTGTTAACCCAGGGCGTGACGCTGACTTACAGCAATCTCGGTGTCGCGGCGGCGATGGGACATAGCTATTTGGGCGTGTTCTCCATTCGCAGCATCTTTGCGCTCCTTCTATTTGCGCTTGCTGCGATAGTGATCAGCTGCACCCGAGTCGGACG
>JBQCFU010000814.1:0-3226 GCA_051958775.1 Pseudolabrys sp. | reverse complement strand
GAGGTCGAAGGCAACGCGCCGGGCCTCAGGGTCGTCGCGCCGGCCTTCGAGGCGATGAAGGGCATCGTGGTCCGCGCCAGTACCGATGCCGGCGGCAAGCCGGTGTCGGTCGACAACCTCGACGAGGTCCGCGCCACCATGCGCACGGTGATCGCGCGCATCGTCGATCAGTTCAACGACAAGCCGCAGGTCGGGCAGGTGATGCGGCAGATGATGGAGAACATGTTTCTCGCCGACGGCGTCTCGGCCACCACGGCCTATCTCGAAAACATGCCGCAGCTCGCCATGGGCCAGAACACCGGTCTGAAACCCGGCGATGCGCGTGAGACCGTGGAGCAGACCAAGGCGCCGGTCGGCAGCGGCACCATCAAGACCAATCTGACGACGCGGATGGTCTCGTGGAGCGACGGCGACCACAAGGTGCGCTACGCACAGGTGCGTGCCATGGACCCGGAAGGTCTGCGCGACTTCCTGCAATCTTTCATCGCGCAGCTCGGCAATGCCGCGAGCCCGGAATTCCGCTCGCCGCAGATGCAGGAGTTGCTGAAGAAAACCGATTTCGCCATCGACAGCACCACGCTGATCGACGTGGAGAACGGCATGACCCGCGCGATCGACGAGACCTCGACCACGAGCGTCAGCCTGATGGGTCAGAGCATGACCAAACGCGAGAACCGGCGCATTACCGTCACGCCGGCGCCATAGCGCGCTTCAGCTACCAGACGCCCGGAACGAGCCGGTAGCGCACGCGCGCAGCGTAGTCCGCGTAGCCGTCGAGCTCGCGGATCAGCGTGCGCTCTTCCAGCACGGCGCGGATCGAGAACAGCACGGTGAACACCGGGAAGAACCACAGCCCGTACCAGGAGCCGAGCAGCAGCGGCAGGCCGATGAAGAACAGCAGCGCGCCGGCATACATCGGATGGCGCACATGGGCGTAAAGGCCCGTGTCCACGGCGCGCTGACCGCGCTCCCTCTGGATCTTCACCACCGGCGCGGCGAACGAGTTTTGATACATGACCAGGAAGCCGACGCCGTTGGCGACGGTGATGCAGAGCGCGCCGACCACCTGTAATGCCACCGGCACGTCGGAGAGGTGATAGCGCGCGGCATCGAGCGCGATCACGACGATCCAGACGATCAGCAGAGGGAAGGCGATCAGCAGCAGGATCTTGTCCCAGCGCTTCTGGTCCGGCTGGATGATCGATTTCATCCGCTCGTCGAGCAGGCCGGGATCGTGTTTCAGCAGGATCGCGCCGAAGCCGAAACTGAAGATCAGCATCAGCGCGAGCAATACCCACGCCGCTGGCCAGCGCCATGTTCCGGCGGATACGAACAGCAGCACCGCGACGCAGCCGATCCAGATCAGTGTGCGGATCACGAATTTCGCGATCATGCCGACAACGGGACGCCCGTAACCCGGCAAGATTGCGGCGGGGAACAGGGCGCCATTGCTTATCGGTTCGACATTGCGGCAAGGGCATCCGCTTCGATGCGCGCGATCCAAGGGCCTTTGCAGTCGCTGTAGTCGTGCGAATTGTCGGAATGCAGCGCCTGACAGCGCAGCTTTTCGCTTTCGTAGGCGCGGGCGATCTCGGGATGCCGACGCAGATAGTCGCGGAACGCGAGGTGTCGTGTGATCTCTGGCGAGCCCTGCGCATAGGCATGCAGTTGCACCAGCCGGTGTCCGGTGTCGGGCGCGGATTTGGTGCAGTAGCGCCGGCCGGGAAGGCCGAACTCGCCCCACCATTCATAGCCCAAGGCTTCGATGTCGCGCCGGTGACGATCCAGCGGCGTCAGATCCGTCACCACTGGCATCAGATCGATCACCGGTTTGGCGCGAATGCCGGGGACCGCCGTCGAACCGATGTGCTCGACCTTGACGAGGCAGGAGCCGAGCGCCGCGGCGAGCGCGCGGCTTTCGGTGTCCGCCCGCGCCACCCATTGCGGGTCGTGCGGCAACAATTCGACTTTGAATGGCGGCGGCATAGCGATCGATCAGGTGAGGCGGTGCTGCGCCTAGCGCTTCAGGAATTCGGCGTTGATGCGGTCGAACGTGCCGTCGGCGCGGATCGCGGCGATGCCGCTGTCGAGCTTGCGCAGCGTGTCGGCGGATTTTCCCTTCGGCACGGCGATGGCGAACGGCAGCTCCCAGAACAATCTGTCCGGCGGCGTGATCTTGCCCGGATGCAGCCGCGCCGCGAGCTGCGCGCCGGTCTGGAAATTCAGCGCGGCCACATCGGCTTGCCCGGAGACGAGCTGCGCGAGGCTCTCGTCGTAATTGGCGGTGACGATCAGCTTCGCGTCCGGCGCGGTCTTCTGCAGATACGCGGCGAGCGGGCCGGTGCGCGGCGTCGTCACCGTCTTGCCGGCGATCGCCGCGAGCGAGGCCGGCGTCTTCTCCGGCGCGCGCACAAACAGGGCGCCGCCGGTCGGCAGCAGCGGCGTGCTGAAATCGAAGCTCTGCTTGCGCTCCGGCGTGATGGCGATGGGGAAGATCGCATCGGCGCGGCCGTCGGTCAGCGTCGTTTGAATCTCCTGGAACGGTACCGGCACGAAGGCGATGTCGAGCCCGGCGTGCTTCGCCGCGGCGCGTAGGAGATCGACAGCAAGTCCGCTCGACTGGCCGTTCTCCGCCTGCGCGAACGGCGGAAACCGCTGGTCGTGCGCCACGCGCAGCGGTTCGGCCGACGCCGCGGGGGCCACGGCGCTTCCGGCGAGGACGGTGATGGCGGCAAACCAGCGAAGAAGGCGCATGTCGATCATCCGGCGTTCGAGATGGGCGGTGATCATGCACGGCGTCCCAGCCGCAACAAGAGGCGTCATGCGAAAGCCCGCTGCAGAAATGCAGCCGGGGCGTGCGAGGGGCGCGATTGACCGTCAGCGATGCCGATGATTGGCTGTCGATCCTGCAATCGCGCCGTGCCGGAGGTGTTCCCGTGTCTTCGCATCTGATCTCGCGCCGCAGTCTGATGGTGTCGGTCGCCGCGTCTGGCGGTGCCATGGCGGTTCCGCGGATCGCCCGCGCCGCGTTTCCGGATCGGCCGTTGCGGATGCTTGCCGGCTTCGCCGCAGGCGGCACGGTGGATTCCGTGGTGCGTGTGCTCGCGAGCGGCATGGGGCCGATCCTCGGTCAGCAGGTGGTGATCGAGAACAAGCCGGGCGGCAGCGGCAGCATTGCCGGCAACGCGACGATGGCTTCGCCGGCCGATGGCTACACGATGCTGAT
>JBQCFU010000813.1:0-2829 GCA_051958775.1 Pseudolabrys sp. | reverse complement strand
CCGCGCGGTCTGCGACATCACTGTGAGCGGCGCGATGGTGATGGCACCGCCATCGGCAAATCCGACGCTGGCGTTCAGTTGGGTCGTGCCGGCGAAGATCGGCGCGGCCATCGGCGGCAGCAATCCCTCGATGCGCGCTTTCATGTCGGCAGTCAGCTGCCGTGTCGCGCCGGTACGGCGCAACTGGGCCGTCCCGTCGGCGCCGATGCCGGCGCCGGCATCGAACGCCATCTGCGCGTTGAAATTATCCAGCGTGCCGGACCCGTCAAGATTAAGCTTCACCGGCGGCTGGTTGGGAATGTTGAGCACATGCGCGGCAATGCCGTTTGCCGGCTCGTCGACCGCGAGCTTGAGCGTTAGCCGCTCCGTGCGCGGCACCAGTTCGAGCCGCGCCGTCAACGTGCCGGCGGCATCGAGCCGTCGCGCATCGAATGTCAGGTTCAGCCCTTCGGCCGGCTTGCCGAGCGACAGCGCGCCGGTGGCGCCGATCTGTGCCGCGGTCCCGATCACCGGTTCGCCCAGCGTCAAATTTTTAAGGCTGAAATTGGCGATCTGAACGTTCACCGGGAGTTCCGGCAGGATCGGCTCGTCCGACACGGCAGCGGGCTGTTCGTTCGGCAGGGGGCGCCGCAGAATGGTGATCGTGCCGATCTCGAGCTTGTTGACCTGAAGCTTGCGTAGAAGAAGCGCGGACCGGGTCCAGTCGAGGGTGATTTTGTCGATCCGCAGCCAGACGCCCTTGCGGTCGGCAACGCTGACATCGCTGATGGTGGAGCTGGAAAACAGCGCACCATCCACCGATCCGATCGACACGCGTGCGGCCGGCGTCGATAGCGGGCGCGACAGCAGGCTCGCGAGTATCCCTTTGTCGTCGTCCGCGCTGCGGCTGACCAGTGTCGAACCTGCCAGCAGCGCGCCGGCTATCAGCAAGCCCAGGAACCCGATGAGGATGGTTGTGCGGTATCTGCGCATTAGAATGCTTGCCCAATGCCGATATAGAGGCCCCAGCGGCTGTCGCCTGGGCGCGGGTTGAGCGGTGTCGCGATGTCGAGCCGGATCGGACCGACAGCAGTGTAGTAGCGAAGGCCGATGCCGGCGGCGTAGCGCAGCCGCTCCTTGAAATCGGGGTAGGGCGAGTCAAAGGCGCCGCCCATGTCGACGAACGGAACGAGACCGATCGTGTCGGTTATCTTGATGCGCGCTTCGAGCGAGGCCTCGAGCAGGCTTCGCCCGCCGATCACTTCGCCGGTTGGGCCGAGCGGACTGAGACTGCGATAGCGGTAGCCGCGAACTGAGCCGCCGCCGCCGGCATAGAAGCGGTGGGTCGAGGGAATGTCGGCAAGCGATGCGCCGGTCACCGATCCAAAGCCGACGCGGCCGGCCAGCACATAGCGCGCCTCGTCGTCGATGGCGTAATAGGTGGACGCTTGTGCCTTGGTCTCGAAAAGCCCGACGGATGACCCCAGCCACTTCGGGTAGGCTGTCGCCATGGCCGTTGCTCGGAATCCTGTCGTCGGGTCGAGCAGGTTGTCCGTGGAATCGTAGGTAACGGAAACCGGAATGCCGATCAGGCGGTAATCGACCACACCGAGCGTGTCGCTGGTCTTGCCGAATTCGCCGGTGACGCCAAATTGCGCCGAGAACGTATCGGAGAAACGATGGCGGATCGCAGCCGATACGACCGCGCGCCGGCTGTTGTATCCGCCATACTGGTCGCCGCCTGTGTTCTCGCGTTCGACCATGCCGTCGAGCAGCAGGTCGTTGCGCGAGCCGCCGAGCCCCGGTTTGACGAAGCTGGCTTTGAAGCGGCCGCCAAGATCCGACAGATTAAAGTTTTTCAGATTGTCGAATACGGAGCTGGTGGTCTGGCGCAGGGCAAACAGGTCGCCCTCCAGCCGCAGGCTCTCGGCGCCACCAAACAGATTGCGATGCTGCCAATAGGCGCGCAGCGCCGGCCCATCGAGGGTCGAGTATCGCGCCGAAAACCCGACGACGCGCGGCTTGCGGTCGGTGACGTCGGCGGTCAGCGGCAACTGCCCATTGGCATCGAGTTGCTCGGCTTCGCGCATCCGCACGGAGCTGATCGCCGGCAGTTTGAGAACCGATCTGCGCGACGCTGCGACGGCTTTCGCGGAATAGGGATCGCCTTGCTCGATATAGATCATCGAGCGCACCACTTTCGGATTGATGTCCGATTGTCCGGATACGCTCACCGGGCCGAAGGTCGCTCGCGGCCCGGTCGCGGCCTGGATATCGACGTCCATCGCTGTGTGCGGATGATCGACGAGGGGACGCAACCGCGTCACATTAGCCAACGGGAAGGAGCGGTTGCGAAAATGGTCGATCAAGGCCGCCTGTGCCGCACGGAGGTCGGCGGCGCGCGCCGGGTCGCCCGGTCTGATCTTGATCGCCTTCGGGGGAAGTTCGGCCTCGGTGAAGGCGCGGCCGGTGCGGGCGTCGCTGATCACGATGGTGCGCAGGCGAAACAGTGGGCCGGGATCGGCGCGCACGGTGATCGGTACGGTTTCGCGTGCACGGAAGCTCTCGGCCGCGCGCGCCACGCGTGGCCCTGCCGTTTGCCCGAATCTGAGCGGCAGACCTGCGATCTCGATCGTCAGCTTGGCATTGTAGTAGCCCGCGCCCCAGAGCGCATCGAGCAACGGTGCGAGATCCGCTTCAGCACGCCGGACGAGCGTTTCGCCATCGGGTGGCGGGTCTTCGCGAGTTCGGTACAGCGTGGAGGCTTGCTCGAGCGCGTCCTTCAGATCCGAAGACGCATTGCCGACGTCGAATTTCAGAAGATAAGGAAGTGCTTTTTGCGATGGCGCC
>JBQCFU010000812.1:0-2274 GCA_051958775.1 Pseudolabrys sp. | reverse complement strand
GATTGGCACATAGTCGTTATCGAAAAGTGTTTCACGTGAAACAGCGCCAGAGCGGATCGCCGCCTCAAAGAGTGCCGAGATCTGCCCCGCCACTGCGATCGCCCGATCGATGAACTCGGTATTCTCCGCCCGGATAGCCGCCAGCTTGGCGTCGAGCGCCGCTTGAAAGCTGTTCGTGGGATCTCGGAAAGCCAAATGCAGCCCTAGGGGCGAGCGATTGATCACCCGAACGGCGCAGGAGCCTATCCCGGCGAGGTTCACCTCCCCGGTCGCGCCAGACACGGCGATATCCACCCCCACCGGCCGCATCAACACGCCTCCCTCAGAGAGGTCGATGCTGAGGCCCGCTGTTTCGCCGGATGCCATCGTGAGCTTCATCTCCAGCTCGCACGGCAGCCGGTCGTGCTGCCGGCGGTCGCCGATCTGGGACTGCCGCAAGAACACCAGGCAGCGGGTGCGCAGATTATCGACCAGCGCTGCCACTTCCTGCCCGGACCGATCGACAGCCGCGCCATATTGGCGGGCACCCTCCACATCCTTCTCGATCTCGCAGACATCGTCGGCGACCTCGGCAACGAAACGCGAGCTATCGATCGCGCTTTCCGACAAGCTGCTGGTGGTTTCTACCTGCTGGCCGATCGCGCCGGCCACTTCGGCAAAGAGCGGCCGAATAGTACCCAAGACCCCGGCGATCTGACTCACTGCGGCGATCGATGAGCCTGCCGAACGCTGCAAAAGGTCGATTTTCTGGCGTATTTCAGCGGTGGCACGCTGGGTCTGGAGCGATAATGCCTTCACCTCCTGCGCGACCACCGCAAATCCCCGGCCCGCCTGACCCGCTCGCGCGGCCTCGATAGTGGCGTTAAGCGCCCGAAGATTCGTCTGCCGGGCGATTGTTGCAATAAGATTGACCACATTATCGATGTCGGCGGTCGAGAGCCGCAGCCCGTCGACACTGGCGGTTGCTGCCTCCGCCGCAGTCGTGGCCTTGGACGCGAGCGCATCCGCCTCTTTCATGCGCCGGCCGATCTCGGCCGCGGACTGAGCCAGTTCTTCGGAAGCATCGGCAAAATGCTGACTGCCACGCTTCGCGCTTTGCGCGGCCTCGGCGAGCCGGCCGGCACGCTCGCGGATAGCCGCCAGCGCGACAGCCGACGCCTGGCTGCTGGTTTGCACCGTATCCGTCGCTCGGGCGACGGTCCGGACCATGCCGGTGAGGTCAAGCTCCAACAAATCGATGGCTTCCCGCACGGCAGGATCCTGAGCCGAAGCTGTTTCTTCGACTTGGGGCGGAGATTGCGGTTCGATTGTCGGCGAAACGGGTGCCGCGGTAGCGGCTCGGGCAGACAGGAAAGGCATGACGCGATCCCGGCGGGGAGCACGCTCATTTCGCACGATAAGCTGAATATCGCGTTAATACAGCTTTAGGCTGTATTTCCGGCCGGCTGTTTCACGTGAAACAGGCCAATCGGCTTCCGGCCGTTACTTCCCGATGCAGAAATCCCGAAAAATGACGTCTAACACGTCTTCGACATCGATCCGGCCGGTCAGTCGGCCGAGTGCATCAGCGGCCCGTCGCAGAGACTCCGCGACCAGTTCGTGCTCGGTTTGGGCCAACGCTTCCGTCAAACCGGTCAGCGTCGCCTGCAATTAGGTGCGGTGCCGCTCCCGCGTCACCATCGCCGGCTCCTGACCCTGCATAGACGAGGCGGCGAAAGTCGTGAGGTTTTCCTCTAAAGAATGAATATTTATATCATCCTTTGCTGAAATAAAGAACTCATTTTCATTAATTGAACTTGCATTCTCTTCGTTATCAAGAAGGTCAACCTTGGTTCGGAGTTTCAAAAGAGGGACCGAAGAAGAAGAGAATCCAGGTTCTTCACCTGAATCCGAGAGCCAAAGGATCAGATCAGCCGTCTCGGCACGCTGCCGCGCCCGACGGATTCCCTCCTGCTCCACCGGATCGGTCGATTCCCGGATTCCGGCTGTATCCAATAGAGTAACGGGATACCCATTGAGATCGAGATGGACTTCGATCACGTCCCGGGTGGTGCCCGGCACCGCCGAAACGATAGCCACGTCCCGCTGCACCAGCCGGTTAAGCAGGGTCGACTTGCCCGCATTGGGCGGCCCGGTGACCGCGACCACCAGCCCGTCCCGCAGCCGCTCCCCGCGCCGGCCGTCGGCCAGCGCCGCAGCGATCTCGTCGCGCAACGCGCGGACCATGACCAGCGCCGGCCCCAGCAGATCCTCCGGCACATCGGCCTCGTCGGA
>JBQCFU010000811.1:0-3357 GCA_051958775.1 Pseudolabrys sp. | reverse complement strand
GTCGGCAGGCTGCTATACGGCTCGCCGCTGAGCGAGACTGCTTGCGCAACGTCTTCACCGGGATTGCGATAGGTGTAGAGCGACACCTGTGCGGCAGGGCAGGTGCGCGGGCAGGTCTGCTCGTCGTCGCGGAAACGCGCGGAGTTGGTCGCATAGGAGATCGGATAATAGTAGCCGTCGCAGGTGCGCACGCAGATCGTGCGGAATGTGCCGCTCGCGCCGTCCGCCGTCGAATAGCCGCCACCGCCGTTCGATGATCCGCCGCCGAACAGGGTTTCGAGGAAATTGCGCGAACCGCCACCGCCGGCGCTGCGATATTGCGGACCGCAATTGTTGTCGCCGAGCGCCGTCAGCACGGCGCGACGCTGTTCGGCGCGATCCAGATTGCCGTCCAGTTGCTGCATCTCGCCGCGCATCCGCGTGATGTTGCCGCGCAACTGTTCGATCTGGCGATTGAGGCCGTCGCATTGCGGCGCCGGTGTCTGGAAAATCGAGAACAGGCCGGAACTGCCGCAATCAAGACGGCGTGCCTGCGCCGTCAGCCTGTCCATTTCGAACTGCTGCCGGTTAAGCGTCTCGTCGTAACGGCGCATTTGTTCGGCGCGCGAAGGATCAGCATTGCCGCGATCGATCGCCGCAAGTTGCGCCTCCAGCCGCTGGCAATAGGCGTTGGGGGCTTGGGCGCTCGCATCCGCCGCAGCGAGCAGGCAGAAAGCAGCAGCAGTCAGTCGGACAAGGCGGTTCATCAAGCGTAGCGGATCCCGGTGCGCCGGCAATCTAGCGGCAATCGACGGGCAAAGCCACACGCGGGTCAGTTGATTCGACGCGATTCCGCGCGCAGGTTCCACAGAATCCCGGCCAGAATGACCAGAACGCCGATAAAAACCCAGACGTCGAGACGTTCGCTGAAGAACATCCAGCCGACCACCGCGATCAAGGGAACACGCAGGAAATCGAGCGGCACCACTAGCGTGGCATCGCCGGCGCGGAACGCATTACTCAGGCACAGATGCGACGTGACACCGCTGACGCCGAGTGCGATGGCGGCCGGAATCTCCGACATTGGCAGTCGGATCAGGAACAGCGGATCACTGCCGAGCATTCCAATTGGAAACTGAATAAGCAACATCCAGAAGATGATCGCGAATGTCGTCTGCGTTTTCGTCAGCATCTTGGTCGAGATGTAGGTGCAGGCATAGCCGAGCGACGCAGCGAGAACGAACAACGCGGCCGGATTGAACGCCTCGATGCCCGGTCGCAGGATGATCAGCACGCCGAGAAGGCCCAGCACGACGACGCCGATGCGGCTCGCGGTCAGTTTCTCGCCGAGGATCCAGACCGCGAGCAGGGCGGTCCATGCCGGTGCGATGAATTCCAGCGCGAACACTGTGGCGAACGGCAGCAAGGTAAGGCCTGTCGCCCACAGATATTGGGCGACGAAATGGATTCCGTTGCGAAAGAGCGTCAGACGCATCCGCTGCGGACGGATTTGCACCCGGAATGGCGGATACACCGCCAGCAGCGCCAGCATGATCACGAGGCCAAATAGGCTGCGGATCGTCAGCACCTCGAACAGATTGAGATTCGCGCTCAGAAGGCGGATCGAAATCGCCATCGTCGAGAACGACAATAGCCCGCCGGTCATCCACAAAACGACGCGCGCGATGGAATTGGTGGCCACTCTGCGACGGTCCCGGCAGGATCGATGCGTTGGATTGAAGGATGGCCTGCTTACCAGCGCAAGCGTGGCGCGTCACCCGCGTGTTCCGCCGGGGAGCTATACGCCTTTGGTACGGCCGTTATTGGTCAGAGCGCGGGAGCGCTCCGTCAGTTTCTGCAGTGCCCGGTCGAAGACTGCGCGTTCCGCAGGATCGAGCGATTCGAGAAGCGCGCGGGAAAAGTTGAGCGCGGCCGGAACGAGGTCCTGGTAGATGCGGCGCCCGGTCGGGGTCAGAGACAACAGCGCCTCGCGCAGGTCTTGCCGATTGGTCTTGCGGGCGACGAGCTTGCGCTCCTGCAGCAGGGCGACTGCACGGGACACCTTGGTCTTGTGCATATGGCTGTGCTCGCCGACGGCTTTGCCGGTCATTTCGCCATACTGGCCGAGCGTAACCAGGACCCGCCACTCCGGCACGCTGATCCCGTAGCGCGGGGCATAGGTCTCCGACAGGGCTTGCGATGACAGCGCCGCAACGACATTGAGCCGATACGGGAGGAAGTCCTCGAGCTTCAGTTCAAGCGTTTCGGATGTCTGGTCGGTCATGCCTGCCAAGCCTGCGCCTGAGCACGGCCGGCCCTGGCCCGCCGCGAGGGGCGACCATGGCGGAAGTCATGCGGGCGTGCAACGCGGCCGGCGAGTGGCGCGTTCTCAGGACAGGCGGGGTTTTTCGCCGTTTGGAGCGCCATGCGGGCTGGCGCGATGCCATAGCACGGTCATGGTGCAGAGCAGGGCGAACAACAGCAGCAACTTCATGGGACGCTTCCGGAATCATCGGCAGCCCGCTTGCGGCGGCCGCGCGAAAGTGAAAGATTAGTTTCAGACGTAACCAAATAGCCTTAACAGGCGGTTAATGGCCCGACAGGAGGGCGCAATGTCCGGCGAGACGACCCGCTACATGTCCGGCTTTGGCAACAGTTTCGAGACCGAGGCACTGCCCGGCGCATTGCCGGTCGGGCGCAATTCTCCGCAGAAGATCAATTACGGGCTCTACGCCGAACAACTGTCGGGGTCGCCCTTTACCGCGCCGCAGGCGTCGAACCAGCGGTCCTGGCTCTACCGGATTCGGCCGACCGTTCGCCACAGCGGCCGGTTCCAGCGGATCGACCGTGGATTCTGGCGTTCGGCGCCCGAGCGCGAAGACGGCGAAATCCCGCTTGGCCAGCGGCGCTGGGGGCCGACGGCGCTGCCGGGCGACAAGCGCGACTTCATCAGCGGCATGTGCACGGCGACCACCGCCGGCGATTGCGAAAGCATGGCCGGCATGGCGGCGCATGTGATGCTGATCACCGCATCGATGACACACGATCATTTCTGCAACGCCGATGGCGAAATGCTGATCGTCGCAGAGCAGGGGAAGCTGCGCTTCCGCACCGAGTTCGGCGTGATCGAGATCGAACCGGGTGAGATCTGCATCATCCCGCGTGGTGTGATCATTCGTGTCGAACTGATCGATGGACCGGCACGCGGCTATGTCTGCGAGAACTATGGCGGTGGTTTCACGCTGCCGGATCGTGGACCGATCGGCGCCAACTGTCTCGCCAATCCGCGTGATTTCCTCGCGCCGGTTGCGGCCTATGAGGATCGCGAAGAACCCTGCACGCTGACGGTGAAGTGGGGCGGGGAATTGCACCGCACTG
>JBQCFU010000810.1:0-3511 GCA_051958775.1 Pseudolabrys sp. | reverse complement strand
GTCTAACAATGGCACCGTGCAGGAATAGGCGGGGCTACCCCGCGGCAACGTTTCCAGATCATGCCATGGATATCGCTCGCTCCATCGCCAACGCGCTTCTTTCAGATAAAGCCGACGCCATTGTCGCGGGGGATCGCGAGGGGTTGATTCGGTTCTGGGGCCCGGGCGCCGAACGCATCTTTGGTTACACGCAGGAAGAAGCGATCGGCCAATCCCTAGATCTCATCATTCCCGAACGCCTGAGAAAGGCGCACTGGGACGGCTGGCAGCGCGTGATTCAAACCGGGAAGAGCCGTTACGCCGGGAGCGACCTGTTGTCCGTGCCGGCGATCCGCAAGGATGGTGAGCGCATCTCCGTCGAGTTCACCATCACGCCGGTCGTCGATGGCGACAAGATCACGATGCTGCTCGCCGTCATGCGTGACGTGACGAAGCAATTCAACGAAACAAAAGCCCTGCGCCAGAAGATCTCCCAGATGGCAGGAGCACAATAAATGACAGCGCGAAACCACGCCTTAGTACACCACTGAGAGAAACCCGAACCACCCTTCCGCCCGGCGATCGCCGGCGAGCCGGGCTCGGTATTGCAGCGCCAGGTCGAGGAACGACATCGGCGCGGTGTAGCGGTCTTCCCTGAACCAGTATCGCAGGTTCACGCCTGGGCCGGCGCCATAAGCAGCCCGCGTCGCCAGCGTCGAGTCATAAGCAGCGCCCACGGCCACGAACGGCGAAAATACCAGATTGGGGCTCACGGCATCCACGCGGACTGAATGGCCGAAGCGGGCTTCGGCGCTGGCTAGCGTCTGCGGGGTCTCGAGGAAGCGGTTGGCTTCGGCATAGATCTGCCAGTAACGCCAGTTGTCAGTATCGCGTCGGAGATCGCCGCCCTCACCGGTCGAGTAGGCGACCCACAGCTGCCAGTCGTTGCGGGCGTATTTACCGATCCGGAACAGCCGCCCGGCTTCCAGAACCAGGTTGATATCGGTCAGCGGTTTCCACCGCGCGCCAAAGCTTCCTTGCGTGGTGTCGGCGCCCGTCGGCCCGCCGGTCTTGTCATGAAGTGTCGTAAAGGCCCGGCCGAACACCTCGAATGTCGCGCCGTCGCGAAAACCAATCCCCGGCGGGCGCCAGTAGAACTCCGTGCCAGCCTGCAGCGTCGCGCCCGATGACGGGATGCCGATTGGCGCGCCGGGCATCACCCCGACGGGTCCGTAAATCAGCGAAGCGGTCGCGCCCCAGGTTCGCGTGAGCGTGGCCACGTCGCGGCGCACCTCGAATAAACGCTGCGGAGGAAGCGCAATCTCGCCGCGGTGGTGCGCGTCGATAGCCCTGCGAAAATAGTTTTCCGCCGCGGCATTATCGAACTGGCCTCGCGCCGCATAGGCCGCATCGAGCAAGGCGCGGCTTGGGAGCGTCCCCTCAGCGACAGCTTGCTGAAACAGCTTGTAGGCCAGGCCCCGTTCGCCAACCCGGCCCGCCAGATATGCGAGATCGAGACTGCTTACTCCTCGCAATTGACCAGCCGCATAGGCGTCGTTGAAACGGACCCGCGCCTCATCAATACGTCCAAGCGAGACCAACTCACCGAGTTCACCTCGCAAAGCGGCCGACCGTTGCGATTGATCCCGCGCAGTGCGGCGCGCGGCCACAAAAGCACTCAGCGCTTCGTCATGGCGTTGGAGCGCCTGGAGTGCATAAGCGCGCCGGATGTCCGTATCGTACCCCTTCCCCAGCGGGCCGAGCGTCGCGAGCGCCTGCTGCGGCTTATGGGCTGTCAACAAAGTGTCGACCAGCGACAGGCGGGCGTTGCGCCGCTGCGCGGTTGTGAGCGAGGATGCATTCATCGCAACTGTGAAATCGGCAATCGCCCCCGAGGCCCGCCCAGCTTTCTGACGAAGATATCCGCGCTGGAGATGCAACGACGCATCACCCGGGAAGCGCGACAGCGCAGCATCGGCGGCCTTCTCCGCCTCGGCGGCACGACCGCCGCGCGACAGAGCGTCAATGAGTAGCGCATGGTAGTTGGCGCGCGAGGGGTCGCGCGCAATCGCCTCTCTCGCGCGCGCAGCCGCTGCCGCAAAGTCATGACGGGCATAGGCACGATAGCCTGCATCCGCCGCCTGGTAGGCAGCATCCGCACCCGAAAGCCGCGTGCCAGCTAATTGCTGCTTGAGCGATTGTTGCAGAGCCAGCAATTCCGCGTCGGTCACATGATCGCTGACCGCCCGCTCTGCCTCGCGAACAGCGCCGCTGATATCACCTTGCGCGGCCAGGGAATTGATCAGCAGCCGCCGGAGCTGAGCGAGATCGGGCCGCAGCGCGACCGCCTCGCGCGCCTTCCCCACGGCTGCGGCGAAGTCCCGTGCATCGTAGGCTTTGTAAGCCTCATCGGCGAGCGACCAGGCCTGTCCCGTAAGGGGTGCAGGGACGCTCTGGGCTAGTGCCGGTGTCTGGACCAGCAGGGCGAGCACCAAGCCCGTGGCTAGCCGTCCCAATCCCTGTGACGCACCGAAAGACGCTTCTTTCCGATCTGAAGATGAAATCGGCGGCACCGCCCGATACCCGTCACGTCTGTCTTGAAGTCGATCCACAAAGAAGGACGCACAACACAACCAGACGCAACGGCACAAGAATCAGCAGCAAATTGACATTAAAGCCTTGGGATTCGATAGGCGACCGGAAATCATCAGCAAAACCTGGGCCCCAAGTCAGAGCCAAATTCGCCGGCCGGCCGGAACGGAACAAAGTTCCAATCGTCAGGATCGCTTCAGAAAATCCCGACCGCGCGGGACGGCAAGACAAAATCCGGCCGCAAGCAGGGCCATTTGTAGCGATGGCTGCCAAAGAACGGCCACGAATGCCATCCATGCAGCCATAATTAGAAATGCATCCCGAGCGGAAGCGAGTGTGCGCTTGCTCTCGGAAAGATGGAACTCTGTCAGATCGGCGGCCAAGCACACCTTTGCGGCCTGCGTCTCTCCGACGCTTTTGCCCCCCTGCACCGCCGCGCCCCTTCCGGTTCATCGCAATGCAGACACGCTATCGATCCGCTCGATATGTCCCGTTAGCGCGCGTTTATGAATTGCGCGGGTTCTGTTTGCTGATTGTTAAGCGTGCGGCCGCTTGCGATCGAACGAACTTTGCCTTTCCGCCATAGTGAAGAGACGGACGGCAAGCGAATGGTGAAGCCCCTTCTGGCGATTATTGTTGGCGCGGCACTTTTCATCGCACTGGGTTTTGCCGGTGCTTATGCGGCGGGTATGTCCGGCGCGCTCATCGGCATGATCCTGGGGATCGTCATCTTCTTTCTCATGGCAGCGCGCTATGTCGGTGGATGACAGAAGCTCCGATCCGATCCGCCGACAGGCAGGACCAGTTTTTGCCTGCGTCATCGGAACCCGTCCCGAAGTCATCAAAATGGCGCCGATCATTCGGCAGCTGCGCGACAGCCACTGGGGAACGCTTCACGTTGTCGCCATCGGTCAGCATCTCGAATTGCTCGATCGTGCCA
>JBQCFU010000809.1:0-3250 GCA_051958775.1 Pseudolabrys sp. | reverse complement strand
GGCAGCGTCCCGCAAGCTCACGCTCGGCACCAACACCGGCACCAGCGGCACGCTGAACGTCCGCGGCGGCACGCTGACGGCAGCCGGAAGCGTCTATATCGGCTTCAAAGGAACAGGCGCTCTCAACGTTTCAGGTGGAGGCACTGTATCGACCACCGGCACGTTCTCCGTCGCCGACAGCCCGAACTCCAACGGCACCGTCACGGTGTCCGGCAGCGGTTCAAAAGTCAGCACCAGCCAGCTTTATGTGGGATCTGATGACGTAACCAACGGCCAGATGACGATCCAGAATGGCGCATCGCTGACCGCATCCAACCCCTATATCGGCAATTTTTCCGCCACGGCAAACGGCACCCTCACCATCACCAGCGGATCATCGGCAAGCCTCGGCAGCGTCACGATCGGCCAGACGCTTGGCTCCGGAGCGGTCAACATCGACGGCGGCTCCATCGTCACCACCAATAGCATGTTCATTGGCAATAGCGGCCCCGGCACGCTCACCGTCTCGGGGGGTGCGAAGCTGACATCCACGCAGAACAATTCTCTGATCGCGCCTGTGTTTATCGGCGGGACCGCCACCGTTACCGGGGTCGGATCGCAATGGACCATCGTCGGCAACTCCTCCGGCGATCCTGTCTTCAGCTCGCAGGCCGTGCTCGTGCTCGGCAGCAAAGCCAATGCCACGGGCTCTCTCATCGTCGCGGACGGTGGCAAGGCGGAAATCGCGGCAACAGCGAGCGGCACCAACGGCAACTTCCGGCAGATCAGGCTCGGCGTTTCGTCCGGCTCGACCGGCGCGCTGACCGTCACCGGCGTGAATTCGTCCTTTACCACGCCCTATGACATCTGGGCCGGGTACAACGCCGGAACGACGGGAAAAATCACCGTCAGCAACGGCGGCACGCTCAACACCGGTTACACGATCGTCGGCTCGGCCGGGACCGGCAGCGCGGAGGTCACCGGAACAGGCTCGGTGTGGACGCTTATCGACTCGCCGAACGTCCCGGCGGACTATCCGCACGGGCTGCAGATCGGCCAAAGCTCCACCAGCACCGGGGTGCTGACCATCGCAAACGGCGGCACGGTGAACGTCAACTCGACTGGCGGCTCGGTCGTTCTCGGCGGCGCCGTGGGTAGTCAGGGTACGCTGAATATCGGCGCGGCAGCAGCATCTCCCGCTGCGGCAGCGGGTACGCTCAATGCGACGAATGTCATCTTCGCCACCGGCGCGACGGGTACGATCAATTTTTATCACACGTCGAACAACTATGTGTTCGCGACGGCGATCCAGGGCACCGGCCCCGGCACGGTGAATTTCCTGTCCGGCACCACGATCCTGACCGGCAACAACACCTATGCGGGCACAACGACGATCTCGGCCGGCGCGACCGCGCAGTTCGGCAACCGCGGCACCAACGGCGGCAGCAATGGCCTGATTTCAGGGAGCGTCACCAACAACGGCGCGATGATCGTCAACCTCGCTTCGCTTTTTACAACTTACGGAGGCGTCATCTCCGGCAGCGGCACGTTCGAACAAGCAGGCACCGGTACGCTCGCCTTGACGGGCACCAACACCTATACCGGTCAGACCACAATCTCGAGCGGCACCCTGCAAGTCGGCAACGGCGGCACCACCGGCACGATCTCCAACAACGTGCTCAACAATTCGGTCCTGATCTTCAACCGCTCCAACAGCTTCAGCTACAACGGCGTGATTTCCGGCACCGGGTCTGTCACCAAGGACGGCGCCGGCACGATGACGCTCAATGGCGTCAACACCTATACCGGGGGCACCGCTGTCCAGACCGGCACGCTCCGGCTCGGTGGCAACGACCGCCTCGCGACCACCGGCAGACTTTTTCTGTTTTCCGCCGGCACCTTCGATCTCGGCGGTTTCAACCAGACCGTCGGCGACCTGTCGGGTCCCGGCACTGTCGCCATCGGCAGCAGCACCTTCACCGCCGGGACCGCGAACGATCGCACCTTCGCCGGTCGTTTCACCGGCAACGGCGCATTCGGGAAGCAAGGATCGGGTTTGCTCAATCTCACCGGCAACAGCCCGACCTATACCGGCACGACCACGGTCGCCGCCGGGACCTTGGCCGTGAACGGCGATCTGTCCGGCAGCGCGGTCACCGTCAATACAGGCGCCATTCTCGGCGGCAACGGGACGGTCGGCGCGACCACCATCAACGGCGTCGTCGCGCCAGGCAACTCCATCGGTACGCTCAACATCGCCGGCAACTACACGCAGGCGACCGGTTCGACGTATCGCGTCGAAATCAACAACACATCGGCCGCCGACCTGTTGAACATCACCGGCACGGCGACGATCCAGAGCGGAACGACGGTGAATGTATTGCCCGCGCCCGGTCTCTATACGGTCGGCTATCGCTACACGATCCTCACCGCCGCCGGCGGGCGCACCGGCACCTACGATAATCTCGTCTACAACGCGCCGTTCCTCGATCTGTCGCTGGCCTATGATCCCAACAACGTGTTCCTCGACGTCACCCGCAGTTCGGTCGCGTTCTCACAGGTCGCGCAGACGCCGAACCAGATCGCCGCGGCGGGCGGAGCAGAAAGCCTCGGCCCCGGCAATCCCGTCTATAACAGCATCGTCGGTCTCGCCTCCGGGGATGCCCAGCGCGCCTTCGATCAGCTCTCCGGCGAGATCCACGCCAGCGTGCAGAATGCTATCGTCGAGAGTTCACGGTTCCCGCGCGACGCGATCTTGGGCAGGCTGCGTCAGGATGTGACCGGCGGCGGCGCAACACAGATCAACGCCGTCACGCTCGGCGACATCGAGAGCGCGATGGCCTATGCTGGAAAACGGCATCATCCACTCGCGCAGATGCCGCGCAATCCGGTCGCTCCTGTGCTCGCGGCCTGGGCGCAGGCCTATGGCGACACCGGCCGCACCGGCGGCGACGGCAACGCCGCTTCGACAACGCGGCGCACGGGCGGCTTCATCACCGGCATCGATCTGAGCCACGAGAGCATGACGTCATGGCGCATCGGCCTCGCCGCGGGCTATCAGCAGACCGGCCTGAGCGTTCCTGACCGCGCCTCATCCGCCACCATCGACGCCTACAACCTCGCGCTCTATGGCAGCCTGCAACACGGCCCGCTCGGGCTGCGCGCCGGCGCCGCCTATGGCTGGAACAATGTCACGGCGCTGCGCAGCATTGCTTTCCCCGGTTTCACGGATTCCACCCGCGCGACTTATTCGTCCGGCGTCGGGCAGGTC
>JBQCFU010000808.1:0-2774 GCA_051958775.1 Pseudolabrys sp. | reverse complement strand
CGTCTCGCATTCCGACGGCTATCGCGACCACGCGCGCCAGCAGTACGAACACTTCAATGGCAATATCGGCTACCGCATCTCACCCGATGTGGAGACGCGGTTCTATCTCGGCGCTTACCGCACCGACCAGAAACTGCCGGGAGCCTTGACGCTTTCCGACGCGCTGAACAATCCGCGTGTCGCGTCGGCGGCCGCGATCGCCGGCGATCAGGCGCGCAATGTGCGCGCCGAACGGATCGCCAATCGCACCACGTTCAATCTTGGCACCGGCAAGCTCGATGTCGATAGCTGGTTCATGCACAAGAACCTCTATCATCCGATCTTCCAGGTGCTCGATCAGGACGGTTTCACCTACGGCATTGCGCCGCGCTACACCGCCGACTGGTCATTGAACGGTTTCCGCAACGAGACGATCGCCGGCGCACGCTTCTTCGGCGGCAACAATGATGCGCGTCAATTCATCAACATCGCCGGCGGCCGCGGCGCGCAGACGCTCAATGCGCGGCAGGATGCGTACAACTACGAAGCCTATATCGAGAACCGCTTCTATTTCCTCGACGAGGTCGCGCTGATGACCGGCGCCAAGGCACTGCGCAATGAGCGGCGCTACAAGGACTTCGGCGGGCTCCCTGCCAATCCGCTGGCGAAAACCGACAGCGCAACCTACGACGGCTTCAATCCCAAACTCGGCCTTCTCTGGACACCGAAGCCGGATATCCAGGTATTCGCCGACATCACCCGCAGCCTCGACACGCCGGACTTCACTGACCTGACGCAGACCACAGCCGCAACAACGCGTTTCGCGCCGCTCAGCGCGCAGAAAGCCTGGACCGCCGAATTCGGTTCTCGCGGCCGCACCGAGCGCGTGTCGTGGGACGTGACCTTCTACCGCTCGCAGGTACGCGACGAGTTGCTGCAATTCACGGTCGATCCGAATACCCCCGCCTCGACATTCAACGCCGGCAAGACGATCCATCAAGGGATCGAACTCGGTGTTTCGGTCGAGCTGGCACGCAACCTGTTCACCTCGACCGGCGATACGCTGAAGGTTTCGCAACTCTGGAACTACAGCGACTTCCGTTTCGACGGCGACCGGCAGTACGGCAATAACCGCATCGCCGGCGTACCGGAGCACGTGCTGCGCACCGTCGTCACCTATCGTCATCCGAGCGGCTTCTACATCGCGCCGTCGATCGACTGGGTGCCGACCGGTGCATACGTCGACTATGCCAACACGCTGCGCAGCCCCGGCTATGCGCTGGTCGGCCTGCAGACCGGCATCGACATGGACAATGGCTGGCTCTTCTATGTGGAAGGCCGCAACCTCATGGATCGCCGCGCCATCGCCGATTTCGGCACCATCACCGATGCCCGCACGGCCAACCCCGCGGTGTTCTATCCCGGCAACGGCCGCGCCATCTATGCCGGACTGCGCTATGCCTTCGATGCGCCGCGCCGCTCCTCATCTCGCTGATTTTGCCGCTAACGTTCCGACCAGGAGACTTTCCATGAAACCAACGACCTTCGCGCTGCTGTTCGCCCTCGCCATTCCGGCAATGACATGGCCCGCGTCCGCGCAGCAGGCCGGCGCGCTCAAGATCGAGACGCCATGGAGCCGCGCGACGCCGGGCAATTCGAAGATCGGCGCCGGCTATCTCACCGTGACCAACACCGGCACAGTGCCGGACACGCTGGTATCGGCCACGACGTCCGCCTCCGATCACGTCGAGATCCACGAAATGGCGATGAAGGATGGCGTCATGACCATGCGTCCGGTCAAAAACGGCGTGGCGGTCGCACCCGGCAAGTCGGTCAGCTTCGCGCCCGGCGGCTTCCACATGATGCTGATGGGACTCAAGGCGCCGCTCAAGCAGGACGACAAGGTGCCGCTGACACTGACCTTCGCCAAGGCCGGCAAGGTCGACGTGACGCTCGACGTGCAAGGCATCGGCGCACAGGCTCCCGCCGGCAGTGCCGCGCCGGCCGGCCATATGCACAAGATGTGAGACCGATCATGACCCGCAAGATGCAATATCCGCTCTCCGCCGCCGCTCTGACGATCGCGCTGTTGGCCGGCATTCCAGCCGCACAGGCGCACGTCACCCTGGAGACGCGCGAGGCGGCACTCGGCGCGCCATACAAGGCCGTGTTCAAGGTCGGGCACGGCTGCAACGGCTCGCCGACCACGAAGCTGCGCATCCGGCTGCCGGACGGCGTGATCGCGGCGAAGCCGATGCCGAAGCCCGGCTGGCAGATCGAGATCGAAAGCGGACCTTACGACAAGGCTTATGCTTTCTTCCACGGCGCAACGCTCAAGGAAGGCGTGAAGACCATCACCTGGACGGGCAAGCTCGAGGACAAATACTACGACGAGTTCGTCGTGTCGGTGTTCATCGCCGACAGCCTCAAGGCAGGCGACACGTTGTATTTCCCGGTGGTGCAGGAATGTGAAACCGGCGTGCATCGCTGGATCGAGATTCCGAAAGCCGGAGCGTCGAGCCACGATCTGAAGGAGCCGGCGCCCGGCATCCTGCTGCAACCGAAGAAATGATCCCGCACCGGCATCGCTGGTCAATGCTCGCGGCCGCGCTCATCCTCTGGATGATGAGCGCGAGTGCGGCGTTGAGCCATGCGTCGCTGGTGTCCTCTCAGCCGGCCGACGGCGCGGTGCTTGACCGCACGCCGGCGATGCTCGTCCTCACCTTCAATGAAGCGGTGGCGCCGCTGGTGTTCATGCTGCTCGGGCCCGATGGCGTGCCGATCAGCGTTAAATC
>JBQCFU010000807.1:0-5386 GCA_051958775.1 Pseudolabrys sp. | reverse complement strand
TGTTCCGCGACACCATCCGCCAGAACATTGCATTCGGCAAAGCTGGCGCCAGCGAAGACGAGATCGTCGCCGCCGCAAAGGCCGCCTGCGCGCATGAATTCATCATGGGCTTTCCGCTCGGTTACGATACGCCGGTCGGCGAACATGGCGCGCAACTCTCCGGCGGCCAGCGCCAGCGTATCGCCATCGCTCGCGCGCTGATCAAGAACGCGCCGATCATCCTGCTCGACGAAGCGACCGCAGCGCTCGATTCCGAATCCGAGCGGCTGGTCCGCGAGGCGATCGACCATCTCTGCGCCGGCCGGACCACGCTGGTCATTGCCCACCGCCTGCACACCGTGTCCCATGCCGACCGGATCCTGGTGATCGAGGGCGGGGTCGTCACCGAATCCGGCCGCCATGACGATCTGCTGCGGCAGGACGGCCGTTACGCGGTGTTCTACCGGCTGCAATTGCGGGACGAGGAACAGGTCGCTCCCGCGTCCTGACAGCCTCCCGCGATGCGGGGCAGCCGATGCGGTCGGGGGCTTATCGGCCCCTTACCGGCGGCTCGCCGACCCCTTGCCCACCGCCCCTGTACGCCTGCGGCAAAATGCGATACCGGAAACCGGTCCCGCTCTTTCAGCGAATAGATGGTCATGAGCAACAACGACAAGCATTACGTCATTCCGCCGGCGCCGCAGCCCTATATCGAGGTCGCGGGCAGCAGCGAGGTGTTTCCGGTGCGCCGCATCTGGTGCGTCGGCCGCAACTACATCGAACACATCCGCGAAATGGGCCAGGACGAGCGCGCGCCGCCGTTCTTCTTCGCGAAGCCGGCGGACGCCATCGTCCATGACGGCCAGACCGTACCGTATCCGTCACTGACCAAGGACATGCACCACGAGGTCGAACTCGTCGTCGCGCTAAAGTCGGGCGGGCGGAACATCCCGGTCGCCAAGGCCAACGACACGATCTACGGCTACGCGGTCGGCATCGACCTCACCCGTCGTGACCTGCAGATCGCCTCGCGCGACATCAAGCGCCCGTGGGAAGTCGGCAAGGCATTCGACGGTTCGGCCCCGTGCGGCCCGATCATGCCGGCGAGCAAGATCGGCCATCCGACCAAGGGCAAGATCACCCTCAAGGTGAACGGCAAGATCCGCCAGGACGGCGACCTCAACCAGCTCATCTGGAACATCCCCGAGACGATCTCGAAGCTCTCGGAGATGGTGGCGCTCGAGGCCGGCGACATCATCATGACCGGCACCCCGGCCGGCGTCGCCGCCACCGTGGCCGGCGACAAGATCGAGTGCGAATGCGAGGGCGTCGGCAAGCTGACGGTCACCATCGGCCCGCCGCTCAAATAAGCGGAGCGCATCACCTTCACGAACATCATGGCCGGGCTTGTCCCGGCCATTTCGATTCATCGCCCGCTCGCCCTCATATGCAACTCCGTCATCCTGAGGTGCCCGCGCATGCGAGCCTCGAAGGATGACGGCCGCGATGTCCGATCACGGGCCGTCGCCCTTCGAGGCTCGCGGCTGCGCCGCTCACTCCTCAGGGTGACGGTGATGGGTTGGAGAACGCCATTCCGACATCCCCCTGGCGAGGCTCGAGGCCCACTCCGATCCCGCAGGAACCCATCCGGGCCGGTCCCGTTAACGATCCGGTAACCGGCGCAAGCCGACATTGGGGATGCCGCATGAAGGACACCGCTATGACGCTCGCGACTCACGACGATCTCTTGCCGTATCACGAGTCGCCGCCGATCGCCGGCTATGTCCGGCCGCAGCAATCGGCGGATCTCGCGTCGACCATGGCCGAGCGGATCATGACGTTCCATCCGGCATCCGACGCGGAAGCGCTGAAGCTGTTGCGCGCGAGCTTTCCCAATTCGCCGCTCAGCCTGCGGGTGACGGCGCTGGATTTCCTCAACCGCCGCCGCGCGCGTTGAGCCGTTAACAATCCCCGCCTCTGAATCTCGTTCGCGCGTCACACGCTGAACGCGTGCGCGCGTGTTCGCTCGTGCGTACGCGGAATCCTAATCGATGCGACACATAACTGTGCCGTAAAATGATCCGGCGAATTCGTAAAACGACAGCGCCAGGACGCGGCATTACAAAATCGTAAGCTGCGCGCTCATCGCGAATACGACAGTTTGCCCGCGGGGCACACGATCGAGCGAGAGCGCAATTGTTGCTTCACGCGCCACTGACGCACTCCACCCGCTATTACCTGCACCGTGCGCGCGCTTATCTCGGCTTCGCATTCGACCGTTGCCGCCATCCGGACGCCACCGACTTCTATTCGGATATCAGGGCCAACGGCTACGCACCGAATGCACACATCGACGCGTTGCCGAACTACAAGCTGATCTATGTCAGCGTCCCGAAGAGCGCTTCGACTTCGATCAAGATGATCCTGAGCCGCCTCATCGGCCGCCGTCCGTCGCAGGAACAGGTGCACCGGCGGCGCGTCAGTGGCCTGCCCTCTCCGTTCGAGATCGGTCCGGCGAAATTCCATCGCCTCGTCAACGATCCGGCGGCGCTCCGCTTTACCTTCGTCCGCAATCCCTATGACCGGCTGGTGTCGGCCTGGGCCGACAAATTCCGTGCGCGCCCGCTGATCCCGGGAAACGCGTTCATCGATCAATATCTTGCGCTGCGCGCCCACATCGATCCTGCGTTGCCCGGCGAAGGCGCTGACGAACTCCCGTTCGCGGATTTCGTCACCTACGCCACGGAAACCGCCGAGACCCGGCTCGATGCGCATTGGCAGGTGCAGGACGACATCGTCGCCATGCCGGGCCTCGTCTACGACATCGTCGGCCACGTCGAGACCTTCAACCAGGACATCGTGCCGGTGCTCGATCACGTCGACGCCGACGACGCCTTGCGGCGGGACGCACGCATCCCGTTGCGAAAAACCTCGCATCTGTCGTGGCAGGACTATTATACGCCGGAGCTCGCGCGGCGCGTTCGGCACGCTTACGAACGCGATTTCGACCGGTTCGGCTATCGCTTCTTGCCGTTTTTCTAAAGCCCCAGATATGCCTGGCGCACGCGATCATCGGCGAGCAGTTCGTCGCCACGGCCCGACAGCGTGATACGGCCGTTCTCCAGCACGTAAGCGCGCTGCGCGAGCTTCAAGGACACCGCGACGTTCTGCTCGACCAGCAGACCGGTGAGCCCGTCGCGATTGAGATCGGCCACCGTCTGCAGCACCGCCTGCACCACCGCCGGCGCAAGGCCGAGCGACGGCTCGTCGAACATCACCAGTTCCGGTTCGCCCATCAGGCAGCGGCCGATCGCCAGCATCTGCTGCTCGCCGCCGGACAGCGTGCCGGCGGCCTGGCTGCGGCGCTCGGCGAGCCGCGGAAACATCGCGAATACACGATCGAGATTGCGCGCCTTGGCCGCACGCGCCCGCGGCAGCATCGCGCCCATGGCAAGGTTCTCCAGAACACTCAGCGTCGGAAATACCTGCCGGCCTTCCGCCACCTGGCCGATGCCGAGATTGCAGACCTGATGGCTCGGCCGTCCCGCGATATCCGTCCCGTTGAACACGATGCGGCCGCGCGACGGCTTGTGCATGCCGGCGATGGTACGGATCAGCGAAGTCTTGCCGGCACCGTTGGCGCCGACGATGGCAACGATCTCGCCACGCGCGATCTCGAGCGCGACGCTGTCGAGCGCCTGCGCATCGCCATGAAACACATCGAGGTCGCTGACGGAGAGCATCAGTGCACCGCCTCCGCGCCGAGATAGGACTGGATCACCGCCGGATCGCGCACCACCTGCTGCGGCGAGCCTTCGGCGATGGTCGCGCCGTGATGCAGCACCAGGATATGCGAGGCGAGCGCCATCACCGCGCGCATGACATGCTCGATCAGCAGGATCGTCAGTCCGGTCTCGCGGTTGAGGTCCCGCAGGATTCCGACCATCCGGTCGGTCTCGGTCGGCCGCAAGCCCGCCATCACTTCGTCGAGCAACAGCAGCTTCGGGTCGGTCGCGAGCGCACGCGCGACTTCGAGCCGCTTGCGGTCCGGCAGCGTAAGCGCGCCGGCCTTCTGTCCGCGCTTGTCGTAGAGATCGAGCCGGCGCAGCACGGCCTGCGCATGCTCGCGCGCGCTGTCGACATCGGGCCGGCGTAAAAGTGCGCCGACCACCACGTTGTCCTCGACGGTCAGCGCCGGAAACGGCTTGACGATCTGGAAGGTGCGGCCGACGCCGCGGCGGCACACCTGGTCGGGCGGCAGGCCGCCGATCGCTTCGCCGTCGAACGTGATGCGGCCGCTGTCCGGCGCGAACACGCCGGCAATGAGATTGAACAGCGTGGTCTTGCCGGCGCCGTTCGGGCCGATCACGGCAAAAATCTCGCCCTGCGGCACCGCAAACGAGACGCGGTCGACCGCCAGCAGACCGGTGAAACGGCGACTGACGCCCTCGACGACGAGCAGCGGCTTTGCAGTCATGCTGTCGGTCATGGTTTGCGCTCCGTGACCTTGAGCTTGCGCGCCAGCCACGGCCAGACGCCGTCCGGCAACGCGACCACCACGAACAGCAGGCAGATGCCGTAGAACACCGCTTTCGCGCCCGGCACATCGAGGCCGAACAGCGACAGGATTTCGTGCATCGACTCCGACAGGCCGGTCAGCAGGAATGCGCCAAGGATCGGCCCGAACAGCGTGCCGACACCGCCGATGATCGGACCGAGAATGATCTCGATCGACCGGCCCATATTGAATACCTGCTCCGGGAACAGGTTATTGTAATAGAACGCGGTGAACACGCCTGCCGGCGCCGTCAGCCCCGCGGAGATCATCACCGCGATCATCTTGCAGCGGAACGTGTCGATGCCGAGCGCGCGCGCCGCGTCCTCGTCCTCGCGGATGGCCTGCCAGAAATAGCCGATCCGGCTGCGCAGCAGCCAGCGGCACAGCAGCCACGCACCAAGCGTCATCGCCAGCATGACGTAATAGAACATGGTTGGATTGCCGCGCAGATTCAGGAGATCGTTGCTGGTGTATTGCGACACCGGCAGGAACAGGCCGCCCGAACCGCCGACATAAGTGAAATGATCGAAGCCGACGCGGGTGAATTCGGCGAAGGCAATGGTCAGGATCGCGAAATAGACGCCGCCGACGCGGAAGCGAAACGCGAGGAAGCCGATGATCGCGCCGGCGATCACCGCCACCGGGATCGCGGCCAGCATGCCGACCCACGGGCCGATGCCGAAGCGCACGAACAGCGCCGCCGCCACATAGCCGGCCAGTCCGACATAGAGCGCATGGCCGAGCGACAATTGCCCGGCGAAGCCCATCATCACGTTCCAGGCCTGGCCGGTGAACGCGAAATAGAGAATGAGCACCAGAACGGTGATCATGTAGTCGTTGGCGAGAAAC
>JBQCFU010000806.1:0-2810 GCA_051958775.1 Pseudolabrys sp. | reverse complement strand
GCGGCGCTGTAGCCCGTGGTCAGGATCACCGGCAAGTCGGGCCGCACCGCGCGCAACTCTCGCGCCAGGTCGACGCCGTTGAGCTGTCCGGGCATGACGATGTCGGAGAACACCAGATCGATCTCCGCGTTGGCCTTGAGGATTTCCATTGCGGTGTCGGCGTTCGGTACGGCGATCACGCGATAGCCCAGCTCTTCGAGATTGGTCTTGGTGACGTCGGCGATATCCTTGTTGTCCTCGACGAACAGGATCGTCCCCTCGCCGCGCTCCGGCACGACGACCTCGTTGTCTTCCTGCGCCATCACCGGTTCGGTGGTGCGCGGCAGATAGATGGTGAAGGTCGTGCCCTGGCCCACCGTTGACGACACGGTTGCGCCGCCACCGGCCTGATGCGCAAAGCCGTAGACCTGGCTGAGCCCGAGACCGGTGCCTTTGCCGACCTCCTTGGTGGTGAAGAACGGCTCGAAGATCTTCGGCATCACATCGGGCGGAATGCCGACACCGGTATCCTTCACCGACACCGCAACGAAATCACCCTGCAAGTGCTCGGTCGTCGCCGAATCCACCAGCGTGACGTTGCGCGCCGCCATGGTCAGCTTGCCGCCCTCAGGCATCGCGTCGCGCGCATTGATCGCGAGATTGAGCAAAGCGAGTTCGAGCTCGCCCGGATCGGTCTTCACCGGCCAGAGATTCGGCGCGACATCGATGCGGATCTCGATGTCGCCGCGCAGCGAGCTTTGCAGCATCTCCGGAAATTTCGGCAGCACTTCATCGAGCCGCAGCACAACCGGCGTCACGGTCTGTTGCCGCGAGAACGCCAGCAGTTGCCGCGTCAGGCGCTCGCCGCGCCGCGACGCGGTCTCGATCGCCCCGACATAGCGTTCCGGCTTCTGCCCGCTAACGAAGCGGCGCAACCGTTCGGCATTGCCGCTGATGACCATCAGCAGATTGTTGAAATCGTGGGCGATGCCGCCGGTGATCTGACCGATCGTCTCGAGCCGCTGCGCACGGCGAAGCTTTTCTTCAGCCGCCTGGCGCTGGTCGACCTCGTCCTGCAACTGAAGAAGCGCGCGCTGTTCGTTGCGCGCATGCCGCAACGCCAGCCACGCCACATAGAGCAGGATCAGCGACGCCACCGCGAGCATCGCCCCATACATTTCCAGATGCCGGTACCAGCGGTTCGTCAGCACCTGCTGGTCGAGGCCGAACGACACATAGACGGGATAAGGCGCAACTTTCCGGAACGCATAGAACCGATCGCGGTTGTCGAAGATCGAGCGGACATCAAACGTGCCGGCATCGCTCTGCGCGATGGCGCGGCGGAACGGCGTGTCGGCCCCGAGCGTCACGGACGTATCAAGCTCCGGATCGCGCGCGAGATAAATGCCGTCCTCGCGCAGCAGCGAGGCGACATGGCTCTCGGCCGGCGCCGCCTCACGGAAGAATTCCTCGAAATAGCCGGGCTTGAGCGACACGTGCACCGTGCCGATGAAGCGGCCATCGGGCGACGAGCGCCGGCGGCTCACGGCAAACGACGGGACCTGTGTCGAGCGGCCGACAAACGGCACGCCGATATAGTTGCCGGCGTCGTGATCCTTCTGGGCGTCGAAGAAATCGCGGCCGGCAATGCCGGCATCGCGAATCCAGTCCTGGCTGCCAGCCAGCACCTTGCCGGTCGAATCGGCGACCCAGATCGAGGCGACCTGATCGAACTGGTCTTTCAGCCGCGCCAGGAAGGCGCTCACATCGGGCTGAGCGACTTCGTCATCGGTCCGCCCGGTGATCCGGTCGTCGACGCGGTCGAGCAGCAGGCCGACGCTGTCGAACACCTTGCGGGCGTGCTCGTGCATGACCGTGGCGGTGCGCACCACCGATTCCCGGCCGTCGCGCATCACATCGACCCAGTTATAATAGGCCGCAACAGCGAAGATCGCCGCGGGGACAAGAATCACCGTGACGATCAGCAGGTAATACAACCGAACGTTGGGCCGCCGGGGCAGACGAGTCATGCGGGCAACTTACCTTCCGGAGTCCCGGCGGGAAAGCGAACAAAGCTCTCGATAACCGTCTCATGCCGCCGCGATTTGGCCAAAATCCGGCAACGCACAGGCAAGTTCCAGCACCGCGGCCCGCCACGCTGTGGAAGATGTGGATCGTTTCAGCCGCAGCCGCCGCCTCGCGGCGCGAGTCGGCGGCATTGCTGGCGTGAATTGTGAGACGGGGGAAAGAAAGACGCCCGGTCAATGTCTCAGGCGTGTGATCTCATCTTTGATCAGGAGCTTCTTCCGCTTGATCTCGGCAATTTCGAGATCGTCGGCACAGGGATGATTGAGGGCCTCGTGAAGCTGGGCTTCCAAGGCCCGGTGCCGCTTTTCGAGTTCAACGAGATGCGATTGCATCGACATCAAGATGTCTCCTCGATCTGTGACTCCAACGCGAAAAGTCTACTCCAAACCACGCGGCTGTCGACTCGCATTCCGCCGCACCGGAACTTGACGGTAAAACACCGTCTTTACGGATTATAAACCTTAGCAACGCTTGAAGGAGTTCGGGAAAAACGCGATAATCACCAACGAGTTGCGCGGCGACAGCGTTGGGGAAAGTGCCGCAAGCGCGGAGCGTTGCGGTGGCGGCGTCGAACGACAACGAGACCAATCGACAGGATGAATTGCGGATTTTGCTGGACAAGCTCCAGCAGGAACACCGCGATCTCGATGCGGCGATTCAGGCGCTGCAGGATTCGCCGGGCGCGGACGTGCTGCAGGTGCAACGGCTGAAAAAGCGCAAGCTCGTGCTGAAAGACCGGATCG
>JBQCFU010000805.1:0-3668 GCA_051958775.1 Pseudolabrys sp. | reverse complement strand
GACGGTCGACAGATGCGTGTGCAGATCGTTGGCCTCGGGCTCGACATAGAGAAGCCCGGTGACGATCTGCCCGTCGGCGGCATGCCGCTGCAGGAAGCCCATCGCCGCTGTGCGATCGTTCACGTCATAGTCGGCGTTGATCTTGCGCAGCGCGAGCTTCGAGCCGTCATGCTGCTCGACGACCTGCACCGTGCCGGGATCGTAATTCACCTCGATCGGCGCACGGCCGGAGATGAAGTCGAGCCGGTTCACCGCCTCGTTGTGCTCGCGCACATAGTCGAAGCTCTTGGTCGAGCCGGCGTGGTTGTTGAAGGCGATGCAGGGCGAGATCACGTCGATGAACGCCGCGCCCTTGTGTTCGATTGCGCCTTTGAGGATCGGCACGAGCTGATGCTTGTCGCCGGAAAACGAGCGCGCCACATAGGTCGCGCCGAGCTGCAGCGCGATGGCGACGAGGTCGATGGAGTTGTCGGTATTGGTGACGCCGCGCTTCGACTTCGAGCCGCGGTCGGCGGTCGCCGAAAACTGGCCTTTGGTCAGGCCGTACACGCCGTTGTTCTCGACGATATAGGTCATGTTGACGCCGCGGCGGATCGCATGAGCGAACTGGCCGAAACCGATCGAGGCTGAATCGCCGTCGCCCGATACGCCGAGATAGATCAGGTCGCGGTTGGCGAGGTTGGCGCCGGTGAGGACCGACGGCATGCGCCCGTGCACCGAGTTGAAACCGTGCGAATTGCCGAGGAAATAGGTCGGCGTCTTCGACGAGCAGCCGATGCCGGAGATCTTCGCGACACGATGCGGCTCGATCGACAGCTCGAAGAAAGTCTGGATCAGCGCGCCGGTGATCGAGTCATGGCCGCAGCCTGCGCACAGCGTCGACACCGAGCCTTCGTAGTCGCGCTGGGTGAAGCCGAGCGCGTTCTTTGGCAGGCCGGGATGGTGGAATTTCGGTTTGGCGAGATAGGTCATGGGTGCGCTCCTCGTTCCGCCCTCATCCTGAGGAGCGGGCGAATGCCCGCGTCTCGAAGGGTGGGGCGGCCCCTGATCTCGGTTCGTCCGAGATCAGGTTTGATCCATTGCGCAAGTCGGCTTAAGCCGACTTGCGGTGCTTCGAGACGCGCCCTTTCAGGGCGCTCCTCAGCATGAGGCCGAATTAACATCGAAAAAGTCGGAATCACGACACCACCGCCGGCTTGCCGTGCAGCGTGTCGATCCGCTCGCCGATGGTCTTGGCAATGAAGCGCGCCGTGATCGGCGTGCCGTCGAAATGCAGCACCGGCACCAGCCGGACCGGGTCGACATTGCATTCGTTGACGATCAGCGAGCGCAGTTGCGCATCGCGGTTCTGCTCGACCACGAACACGAAGTCGTGGTCGGCGAGGAAACCCGGCACGCTGGAGTGGAACGGGAAGGCGCGCACGCGCATCCGGTCGATATGGTGACCCTTGGCTTCGAGCATGCCGATCGCTTCATCCATCGCCGGCGCGGTCGAGCCGTAATAGATCACGCCGAATTTGGTCGGTTTGCTGGCATTGGCGGTCAGCGGGCGCGGCACCATGTCCTTCGCGGTCTCGAACTTGCGCAGCAGGCGCTGCATGTTGTCGACATAGGGCGGGCCTTCCTCGGTGTAGCGCGCATAGCGGTCGCGTGACGTGCCGCGGGTGAAGAACGAGCCCTTGGTCGGATGCGTGCCGGGATAGGTGCGATACGGGATGCCGTCGCCGTCGACGTCCAGATAGCGGCCGAAGTCGCGGCCGCTGTCGAGTTCCGCCGCAGTCATCACCTTGCCGCGGTCATAGCGGCGCGAGTCATCCCAGCGGAACGGGCGGCACAGCCGGTGGTTCATGCCGATATCGAGATCGAGCATGACGAAGATCGTCGTCTGCAGCCGGTCGGCGAGATCGAATGCCTGCGCGCCGAACTCGAACGCCTCGTGCGGGTCTTCCGGGAACAGCAGCACATGCTTGGTGTCGCCGTGCGAGGCATAGGCGCATGAGATCAGGTCGCATTGCTGCGTGCGCGTCGGCATGCCGGTCGAGGGGCCGGCGCGCTGCACGTTGAAGATCACCGCCGGGATTTCGGCGAAGTAGGAGAGGCCGATGAACTCCTGCATCAGCGAGATGCCGGGGCCGGAGGTGGCGGTGAACGCACGCGCGCCGTTCCAGCCGGCGCCGATCACCATGCCAATCGAGGCGAGTTCGTCTTCGGCCTGGACGATGGCATAGCGCGCTTTCTTCGTTTGCGGATCGACGCGCAGCTTACCGCAATGCTTGGCGAAGGCGTCGGCGAGCGAGGAGGAGGGCGTGATCGGATACCACGCGCACACCGTTGCGCCGCCATAGACCGCGCCGAGCGCCGCCGCCGAGTTGCCCTCGACGAAGATCATGTCGCCAACCTTGTTGGCGCGCTTCACGGTCAGCCCGATCGGGCATTTCAGGTTCTTCAGCGCATAGTCACGGCCGAGATGCAGCGCATGCACGTTCGGCTGGATCAGCTTTTCCTTTGACTTGTACTGCTCGCCGATCAGCTCTTCGAGCACGGCGGGCTCCATGTCGAGCAGCGCCGACAGCACGCCGAGATAGATGATGTTCTTGAACAATTGCCGCTGCCGCGGATCGGTGTATTCGCTGTTGCAGATCGCGGTGAGCGGCACGCCGATCACGGTGATATCGCTGCGGAATTTGGTCGACGGCAGCGGCTTGGTGGAATCGTAGAACAGATAGCCGCCGGGTTCGATCATGGCGACGTCCTTGTCGAACGTCTGCGGGTTCATCGCCACCATCATGTCGACGCCGCCGCGCGCGCCGAGATGGCCCGCTTCGGTGACGCGCACTTCGTACCAGGTTGGCAAGCCCTGAATGTTCGACGGGAAGATGTTGCGCGGCGAGACCGGCACGCCCATGCGCATCACAGCGCGGGCGAACATCTCGTTGGCGCTCGCCGAACCGGAGCCGTTGACGTTGGCGAAGCGGATGACGAAGTCGTTTACGCTGCTGATCGGGCGTGGTGCCGGCATGACGGTCCCGCGTGTGTCATTTCCAGGAAGAATTTCTGCATGTCCCAGGCGCCGGTCGGGCAGCGCTCGGCACACAGGCTGCAATGCAGGCAGACGTCCTCGTCCTTCACCATCACCCGGCCGGTCTTGAGCCCGTTCTGGACATAGAGCGCCTGGGTGGGGTTCGGCGAGGGCGCGTTGAGCCGCGTGCGCAGCTCCGCTTCCTCGCCGTTGTCGGTGAAGGTGATGCAGTCCATCGGGCAGATGTCGACGCAGGCGTCGCACTCGATGCACAGCGAGGGCGTGAACACCGTCTCGATATCGCAGTTGAGACAGCGTCCGGCTTCACTCAGCGCAAGCTTCACATCGAAGCCGAGTTCGACTTCCGCCTTGATGTCCTTCAGCGCCACGGCCTTGTCGCGCAGCGGCACCTTGTAGCGCTGGTCCAGCGCGACCTCGTTGTCGTAGGACCATTCGTGGATGCCCATCTTCTGGCTGGCGATGGTCATGCGCGCCGGCGGCCGCACCGCGACGTCCTCGCCGCGGCAGAAGCGGTCGATCGAAATCGCCGCGTCGTGGCCGTGGGCGACCGCCCAGATGATGTTCTTCGGTCCGAACGCGGCATCGCCGCCGAAGAACACCTTCGGATTGGTCGACGCCATGGTGCTCG
>JBQCFU010000804.1:0-4605 GCA_051958775.1 Pseudolabrys sp. | reverse complement strand
CCTGGGCGACCACGGTGATGGTTGTTCCCGGCGCAGCCGCCAGCATCATCAGGCCCATGATCGACGTCCCGCCCACCGTTTCGTTGGCGCGGGTCACGGTCACCTGCGATTCGAAACGCTCGACGCATTGCACGAATTTAGCAGACGCGCGGGCGTGCAGGCCCTTCTTGTTGACGATCTGCAAATCGCGGGTCAGATGCCCGTCGGCATTGGGCAGGCCGGTGGGCGCCGTATCGCTCATTTGCCGGTGAGCACCCGGCTGGCGATGGTGCAGTATTTGCGGCCCGCTTCCTGCGCGGCGTTGACCGCGTCCTGCAACGGACAAGTCTCGCGCACCTTGGCGAGCTTGATCAGCATCGGCAGGTTGATGCCGGCCAGCACCTCGACCTTGGGCTGGCTCATCACCGAGATGGCGAGGTTAGACGGCGTGCCGCCGAACATGTCGGTGAGGATCACGACACCCTCGCCGTTGTCGACGCGCTGCACGGCCGCGACGATGTCCTTGCGAGCCTGCTCGACGTCGTCGTCAGGACCGATGGTCACCGTCTCGAGTTGTTTTTGCGGGCCTACGACATGTTCCAGCGCCGAACGGAATTCGGTCGCTAGATGTCCGTGGGTAACCAGTACAAGGCCAATCATCCGAAACTCCTCGCGGGACGAAGCCGCCGGAACGGCTTCCACCGCGCGAAAGGCGTCACATTCAGTCCGCTCTTCCGGGCCCGGGCAAGGGGCGCTGCCGTTATATAGTGTGGAAGTTGCTGCACTGCGAGAAGGTGCGACCAAGGCTGTGCTCGACGTGTCCGGCGGGGATGGGAAGCTCAGAACAGGCGTTCGTTAACCAGCGAGGCGGAATTCTTCTCCGCATGAGCGCGGCCACGTAGCGCAGGCACAGCGCCGGGTCAATTGGCTGCGGCATCGCCGCGCAGGCGGCCGAGCAGGAGGGGCAGGGGATCCACCCCTGACGGGCAAGTCAAATACGGTACTAAAATACCATTATAGGCCCATGAAGCTCCGGATTCGGGTAGCCGGTCACCGGTTTGACCCAGGGTAATAGCCAATCCGACCCGAGCGACGGGTTCATGGGGAAAACGCAGGAGACCGACCCCGCGCAGCTCCAACAGGCCGGCGAGCGGCGGTGCCGGCCGCACCAGCAGGCGGCCGTGCCGGGCCTCGAGCAGCGCCCGATCGTCCGCCACCAGCCGCGCAAACGGCAGGAGCCCCGCCGCGGCGGCATTGAGCAGCGCCAGCGCCAGCCGCGATTTCCCGGAGCCTGAAGCGCCAAGGATCAGGACCGCGGTGGCGCCGGTCAGCACCGCGCCGGCATGGATGGTGGAATCGCTCATCAACTGGCCGGCAGGCGAACGACGAAGCGGGCGCCGGTGACGCGCGGCGGCTCGTCACTGCCCGTGTCGGCCGGGGCGGTGCGGTTCTCGACGCTGATCTGGCCGCCATGCGCCTCGACGATCTGTTTGGAGATCGACAGGCCAAGCCCGGAATTCTGGCCGAAGCCCTGATGCGGCCGGTCGGTGTAGAAGCGCTCGAAGATGCGCTCCCGTGCATCGTCCGGCACCCCCGGTCCGTCATCGTCGACGACGATCTCGATGGTATCTTTCGCGCGACGGCACAGCACGCGCACTGAGCCGCCGGGCGGCGAAAACGAGCGTGCGTTGTCGATCAGGTTGCTGACCACTTGGCCGAGCCGCAGGTCGTGACCCGTCACCTCGAACTTGTTGCCGCCTTCGAAGCGGAGCGACACCGTGACCTTGTCGGTGTTGCGGACTTCGTTGCTGGTGGCGACGAGACCTTGCAGCAGCCGGCGCAGGTCGACGGGTGCGGCGTCGCTGCGCTGCAGTTCCGCATCGAGCCGGCTCGCGTCGGAAATATCGGAGATCAGCCGATCGAGGCGTTTGACGTCATGCTGGATGACTTCGAGCAGCCGCCTGCGGCTGTCCTCGGTCTTGGCCACCGGCAGCGTCTCGACCGCCGAGCGCAGCGAGGTGAGCGGATTTTTCAACTCGTGCGCGACGTCGGCGGCAAAGCTCTCGATCGCTTCGATCCGCGTATAGAGCGCATCGGTCATGGCGCGGAGATTGCCGGAGAGATGGCCGATCTCGTCGCGGCGACTGGTGAAGTCGGGGATTTCGACGCGCGAGCGGATGCGCCGGCGTACGCGCTCGGCGCTGTCGGCGAGCCGCCGCATCGGACCGGCGATCGTGCCGGCAAGCAGCAGCGACAGCACGAACATGACGCCGGCGGCGACAAGGAACACTTTGAAGATCGCGAGCCGTTCCGCCTGCACCATGTCGTCGATGTCGGCGCCTTGGGTCGACAGCATCAGCACGCCGCGCACCGCGCGGAAACGTTGCACTGGCACCGCAACCGAGACGATCACCTCGCCGCGGTCGTTGATGCGCACCATGCTGGAGTGCAGGCCGTTGAGCGCCTGCGCGACCTCCTCGTAACCTTTGCCGTTGGTCGGGCCGAGTTCGCGATAGGCTGGCAGGTCGCCGCGGCTCAGCCAGCGCCGGATGGCGATGACGGTACGCTCCATCAGACCGGGCTTTTCTTCGGTCGGCGGCGGCAGTTCGAACCGCAGCACGTCGCCGCGGCCATAGAGGTTGCGGCTGTCGAGCAGCAGATCGCCTTCGCGATCGTAGATGCGTGCGCGGGTCTTGGTCGGCGAGACGAGGCGGCGCAGCACCGGCGCGACGCGCTCGGGATTGATCGGGAAATCGAGGCCGGACAGCAAATCATCAGTCGGGCCGTAGCTCTCGCCGGCCTGCAACTCGAGCAGCTTTTCCGGATCGATGGTGAGTGAATCGGTTTCGATGGTGGCCGACGCGGCGATGGCGCCGGCGATGATCTCGCCCTGCACGAGCAGGCTCTGCACCCGCGCATCGATCAGGCCGGCGCGGAATTGCGAGAGATAGAGAATGCCGACCAGCAGCGCGAACAGGCCGACGAAGTTGAGGATGACGATGCGCCGCGTCAGTGACGAGAAGCTGTGCTCGGAGAGAAAACGCAGCACGCGGCGAAGGCGGTAAAACCGCCGTCGCTTCGGAGCTGGCGTGTCGGATGCAGCAACCATGTCGCCGGCACGCTCGGTGGTTCGATCGAGCACGTGGGACCTGTCACGTGAGTGCCACGGCGGTGCGCCGTTGCGATGTTAGGTTTCCGGTTCAGGCTTCCTTGAAACGATAGCCGACGCCGTACAGCGTCTCGATCATCTCGAAGTCGTCATCCACCACCTTGAACTTCTTGCGCAGCCGCTTGATGTGGCTGTCGATGGTGCGGTCGTCGACATAGACCTGATCATCGTAAGCCGCGTCCATCAAGGCATTGCGGCTCTTGACCACGCCGGGCCGCGACGCGAGCGCATGGAGAATGAGGAATTCGGTGACGGTGAGCGTCACCGGTTCGTTCTTCCAGGTGCAGGTGTGGCGTTCTGGGTCCATGCGCAGATGGCCGCGCTCCAGGAGCTTCGCGGTGTCGGTCTCCTTCGGTGCCGTCGCATCCTTCGGCGAGCCGCGGCGCAGCACCGCCTTGACCCGCTCGACCAGCAGACGCTGCGAGAAGGGTTTGCGAATGAAGTCGTCCGCACCCATCTTGAGGCCGAACAGTTCGTCGATCTCCTCGTCCTTCGAGGTGAGGAAGATCACCGGCACATCCGATTTCTGACGGAGCCGCCGCAGCGTCTCCATGCCGTCCATGCGCGGCATCTTGATGTCGAGGATCGCGAGGTCCGGCGGCGAGGTCTTGAAGCCGTCGAGCGCGGACGATCCATCGGTATAGGTCATGATGCGATAGCCCTCGGCTTCGAGTGCGATCGACACCGACGTGAGAATGTTACGGTCGTCGTCGACGAGTGCGATGGTTGGCATGCATGCCCCTGTTCAAAAAAGGCGTGACGGGTTCCCGCCGGCGATGAGCCCGGAAACGTGGGCCGAAATGTGACTATCCTGCAACAACTAGGGGCTTTGGATGTTAAATCAACCCTCTAAGCCCGTAGTTTCGGGTTTTGTTCCCTTTTGTTAATGAGCCTGTCATGTCCAACGCCCCGTCCCAGCCGCCTGCTTTCGATCCCCGTCTGACCGCGCGCACGCTGTTGCGTGCGTCCCGCTCGGGAGCGCTGGCGACGGTGCGGCCCGGCGCGGGCGACCCTTATTGCTCGCTGGTCAATGTGGCGACGGCGGCCGACGGCGCACCGTTGTTGCTGCTGTCGCGGCTCGCGGTTCACACCAAGAACCTGCTGGCAGATGCGCGCGCCGGACTATTGCTCGATGATCGCGGCCGGCCCGGCGGCGGCGACCCGCTGCAAGGCGCGCGAATTTCAGTGTCCGGTCGGATGGTGGTTTCCGATGACGAGCAGGATCGCCGCCGTTATCTGGATCGGCAGCCGGATGCGCAGATGTTCGTCGATTTCGCTGATTTCGCGATCTATCGGATGCAGGTGAGCGGCGTACATCTCGTCGCCGGCTTCGGCCGCATCGTCGATCTCTCCGCCGGCGATCTGCTGACCGATCTCAGCGATGCCGCGCCATTGGTCGCGGCCGAGGCCGAGATCATTGCGCATATGAATACCGACCACGCGGATACGTGCCGGCT
>JBQCFU010000803.1:0-2733 GCA_051958775.1 Pseudolabrys sp. | reverse complement strand
TCCCCCTCGCCCTTGTCGTAGTAATGCGTGCGGATGCCGTCGACATCAATGTACTTCTCGTTGCTCAGGGGCATGGTCTTCAAAGCCTTCGCGCTTGTCGTTTGAAATGATGAGGCCGGTTGCGGCGGCTCGCCCGGCCGAAGGCCGAAGCAAGCCGCCGTTCTCCGTCATACGGCCATGGCCGCGTTACTGAACCAACCGCACGTCGTTCGGCGTGATCCAGTCATCCGGCCGCGGCGTAAAGTCGACGGTCTTCGACACGCCATAGGAGTGCTTGTAGCGCCACAGCAGACAGGCCGGAGCCGCGTCGAGAATGGCGTTGAACGCTTGATTGAGGACGCGCTTGCGCTCCTGCGGATCGAACGTCTTGCGTTCCAGTTGCAGGTACTTGTCGATCTCCGTATCGGAGATGCCGATTCGCGGCGAACCGCCGGTCTCGAAGAATTGCGACAGCGCCGCACTCGGGTCCATCACCGCCTGACGACCCCAATAGTAGAACGGCACATCACCGCGCTGGATGTTGGCCCAATAGGTGGCCACTTCCGGCGTGTGCAGCGTCGCACGGATTCCGACCGCACCGAGCATCGGCACGATGGATTCGGTGATGGTCTTGTCGAGCAGATAGCGACCGGTCGAGGTGTAGAGATCGACATCGACGCCGTTCGGGAAGCCCGCCTCGGCAAGCAGCGCCTTGGCCTTGGCCGGATCATACGGGTACCGCACCTTGGTCGCCGGATCGTAGCCGTACTGGCCCGGGCCGACGACGCCGTCGAGCCGCTCCGCTTCACCCTTCAGCACGTTCTTGATGATCGAGTCGCGGTCGATCGCGTAGCAGACCGCCTGGCGAACCAGCTTGTTGTCCCACGGCTTCTGTTTCGGCGTCATGCCGAGGAACATGAATTCGGCGATCCGCGCCGACTCCACCTTGGTCTTCGGATTATCTTTCACGCGCGGGATGAGATCAGGCAGCAGCCGCTGCACGACCTGATATTCGCCGTTGAACAGGCCGACCAGCCGCGCCTCCGGCTCGCGGACGATCTGATAGATGATCCGGTCCGGCGCGCCCTTGCGGTCTTTCATTCCGGGGAAGTCCGCGTTCTTGGCCAGCGCGATCATCTGACCCGGCACCATCCGTTCCAGCTTGTATTCGCCGGCGCCGATCGGATGCTTGCTGTCGGCGACCTTGGCACCGTATTTGTCGTAGATGCTCTTGTTCGTGACGATGAGCTGCACGAGATAGGACAAAAGCGACGCGGTCGGCGACTTGGTCGTGACCTTGACGGTGTTGTCGTCGACCGCCTCCATCTTGGCGACCATGCTCACATTGCTCTGCTGCTTGCTCTCCGGATCGTTCAGGATCCGGTTATAGGAGTGGATGACGTCGCTCGCCTTCAGCGGCTCGCCATTCTGCCAGCGGATATCGCGGCGCAGATGGAACACCCAGGTATTCGGATCGGGAATGTCCCAGCGCTCGGCCAGCAACCCGACATATTCGCCCTTCGCGCCGTCGTAATCGACAAGGCAGCCATAGACATGGCACCAGACGCCGTACATCAGCGAGTTGCTCTCGCCATAAGGATTGAACGTGTTGCTGGTGTCGGTCACCGCGATGGTGACGCGGGTGGCCTTCTGCGCCTGCGCGGGCAGCACCGTGGATACCGAAGCCGCACCCGCCGCCAGCAGGCCGGCTGATGTCAGATAAACTGCACGTCGTATCGACATTGTCTTCTCCCCTTCTCTAGAAGCTCATCAGTTCTTGTTGTTCTGCGGGCGCGGATCAGCCCATGCCCGAGCGTTTCAAGCGCGGATCGAACAGATCGCGCAGCCCGTCGCCGATCAGGTTGATGCCGAGCACGGTCGCGAAGATGCAGAGGCCGGGAAACAGCGCGAGCCACCAGGCCGTGCTGATGTAAGTGCGGCCCTCCGCCAGCATGCCGCCCCAGGTCGGGATCTGCGGCGGCACGCCGAGACCGAGGAAACTCAGCGCCGCTTCGGAAATGATCGCCGCCGCCATGGCGAAGGTGCCGATCACGAGTTGCGACTGGAACAGATTGGGGATCACGTGGCGCACGACGATGCGGGTATCGCTGGCGCCGAGCGACCGTGCGGCGTCGACAAAATCGCGATTGCGCAAGGCGATCGCCTGGGCGCGCGCCACCCGGCAGAACGGAATCCAGCGCTGGATCACCAGCGCGAAAATCAGGTTGTCGAGCCCCTGCCCGAAATAGCCCATGATGACGATGGCGAGCAGCAGCGGCGGAAACGCCCACATCACCTCGACGACCTTCTGGATCGCGAAGTCCACCGCGCCGCCGAAATAACCGGAGACCGCGCCCGAGCCGACGCCGACGATGCCGGAGATCACCGCCACCGCCGCGGCAATCTCCAGCGAGATCGTGGTGCCGTGGATGAGGCGTGACAGCACATCGCGGCCGATCGCATCGGTGCCGAGCACGTGCGGGCCGGAGAACCAGTCCGGCGCCCGCAGCGCCATCGCCAGATTCTGCGCAGCCGGATCGTACGGCGCGATCACCGACGCGAACATGCCAACGATCAGCAGGATCAGGACAGATGCACCGCCCAGGATGATCTTCGGCGTCAGCCAGCGGCGCGCCTTGCCGCGGAGCACGCGGAAGCGGCTCGGCGTCTGCCGAGCCTCGAGACCCGCATCGAGTTCGGCGCTAGTGGCCATAGCGGATCCTCGGATCGATCAGGGTATAGAGCACGTCGACC
>JBQCFU010000802.1:0-5428 GCA_051958775.1 Pseudolabrys sp. | reverse complement strand
GCTTGGCAAACTCGGTGCTGGTATCGACGTGAATGACTTTGGTGCCACTCTTCAGCAGGTGCGGCACGTCCCGCGCCGGCACTTGCGCAATCCGTTCCCGATTTTCCGCGAGCCCCAGCGGCGCGCGGCGCTGCCTGGCTTTGGTCAGGCTGAACCCCGCACCGGTCCAGGCGCCGATGCCACCCTTCAACACAGCCACCTTCGGAAAGCCGGAGCGCCGAAGCCAGTAAGCCGAAATCAGCGCCCGCGTCTCGTCGTCATCAACGAAGACGACCTGGGCCTGCCGCACCGGCATGAATTCGTCGGTCCGCTGGATCGCCAATGCGCCCGGCAGAATCGTGAAGCCATCGATATGCCCGCTGTCGTACTCGCTGGTCTGGCGAACATCGAAAAAATAAACGTTCGACCGACCTTGATCGCGCTCCGCGAGCCACCGGCTGATCTGATCAGGTTCGACAAATACGGCACCGACAGATTGAGCCATCTTGAGCGCCCGGTCATGAGCCGTCGCACGGCCTGCGGCACTCGGCGCGATCAATCCCTGGCCGCCGCCCTTTTCCAGCGTGCCATCCGACAGCACCCAGCCCATGGTGCCGTTCTCCAGCGCATAGACATTCTCCATGCCGAGATGGCGTAGCGTCTCGCAGGCGATGATACTGCGCGTCCGACCGGCGCAATTCACCACCACCGGAACCGAGCGATCCTTGAGATCAGGCATGCAGAGCCCGACATCGAAACCGGGCGTGCTGAACGCACCTGGAATCCGCGAGCGGGCATACTCTTCCGGCGTGCGAATATCGCAGACAAGGAAGCTTTTGTTGTCCTGCTGCCAGTCCCGCAATGTCGTCGCGTTGACGCTGGGCGTGTGGTCCTGATCGTGGACGTGCTCACCGAACAGCTTGCTGGGCACATTGCTGCCCTCTGTCAGCATCTTTCCAGCCTGCCGCCATGCAGCGGTCCCGCCCGCCAGCACGGCAACATCGGCATAGCCAAGCTGCTGCAAGGTCTCCGCGGCGCGCTCCGCGCGCTTGCCGCCTTCATCGTAGACGACGATGTTCGTCGTTCGCACCGGAACGAGGTCGGCGATGCGGAATTCGATCATCCGGCGCGGCAGGAAGGTCGCGCCAAGAATATGTCCGGCTTCCGCCTCGCCGATTTCGCGCACGTCGAAGAGCGCATGCGGCGTGTCGGAGCGCATCAGGTCGATCAAGGCCGCAGCGGCGATGGTTTTCATGAGACAGGCTCTTTCGCCGCAGCTTCAACAACGACCAGCTTGGTCTTGGTGGCGGTACGCTCGAACGTTCCAAATGGAGTGAGTTCGACCGCCGTCGTAACACCCAGATCGCGACGAATGGCTTTTTCGATCGCTTCCTTCATCGATGTTTCATTCACCGGATCGACACCTGCACCGCATTCCGCGCGGACATGAAGCGGCGGATCGACTTTCGGTCCCTTCTCGCGCAGCACGATCTGCATCTTGCCGGTGAGCTTCGGCATAAATCCACCGATCACCGATTGCACCGCCGACGGGAACAGGTTGACACCGCGAACAATCAACATGTCGTCAGAGCGGCCGATGATGTCCATGCGGAAGCCGGTCCGTCCGCAGGCGCAGGGCTGCGTATAGACGCGCAGGATATCGCCGGTCGATATCGCATCAGCGCACAGGCCTGCCGATCGAGATGCGTGAAGATATATTCTCCCTCGGCCCCTTCGCTCATCTCCTTCAACTCGCCGGTCACGGGATCGATGAGCTGGACTAAAGCGAGATCCGGAGTCAGATGGTGCTTGCCGGCCCGATGCGCGCAATGTGCGAAGACATTGGGGTGCGCATCGGAGGTCGATGCCCAATCATAAACGTGTCGCGTGCCCCAGACGCGTTCCATTTCCCTCTGGAAGGCCGGCAGCTCGAAGCCGGATTCTCCACCGCCGCAGATCACGCGGAAGCCAAGCTCCTTCGCTTCCATGCCGAGGATTTCCGGCGCCTTTTCCGCAAGATAGGCGGCAAATGACGGCGTGCCGATGAATACCGTCGCCTTCACGTCGCGCGCGATGTTCAGCAGCCCTTCGGCACGACGCTCCGCGCAGACAGGCACATCCACAGCTCCCAGATGCTCGATGGCCGTGCAGAAAGGAACGCCGGCATTGAACATGCTCAGCGCGAAGCCGTTGATGACACGATCGCCGGGCCGCACGCCGAAACCCCACAACCCCCGGCAAATGCTTTCGTTGCGCTGCGCAATGTCGAATTTTGTATAACCTTGGAAGACGGGCTTTCCGGTGGTGCCGGCCGTCGACGTCATCCGGACGATACGCTCCATCGGCGCCGCCTGATGCGTTCCAAAGGGCGGATGCTCTTCCTGCCCCTCCCGCAGTTCCTGCTTGGTGGTGAACGGAATACGCGCGAGGTCTTCAATCGTGCGCACATCACCGGGCTTGAAACCCGCATCGTCCAGCTTGCGCTGGTACAATCGAGAATGACGATAGAGATAGTCGACTTGCCGCTTCAACTTGCGAAGCTGCAACTCTCGCATCTGCTCGACGGGCATCGTCTCGATCGGCGCGTTCCAATAGGGCCGCGCAAGATCATCCGTATCCGAGGGATTATGCAGCTCCGTCACGCCCAGCACCGCTATCCTCACCAATCTTAGGATAAACGGAAACGGTCGGATTGAGCGTAGGCGCCGGCGTGAAACAGCAGCGGCGCCCGCGCTTCATGAGCGAAGCGGCAAACCTCCCCGACGAAGATCGTATGATCGCCCGCCTCATAGAAATTCAGGTTTTTGCATTCGAACCAGGCGGCGACACTGTCCAGAATCGGCAGCTTGCTGACCGGACTCGGGGTCCAGGCAATGCCGGCAAACCGGTCATCCGTCGTCGCACTGAATTGCTGCGCGACCGAAACCTGATGTTCCGCCAGAACATTGATGACGAAATAGCCGCAATTGCGGAACGCCTCGTATGAGCGCGCCGCCTTTCGCAGGCTCCACAACACCAGCGGCGGATCAAGCGACACCGACGTAAACGAATTTGCCGTCAGCCCTGTCAACGCACCAGCTGCGTCTCGCGTCACGATCGTCGTGACGCCGGTCGCAAACTGACCAAGTGCGTTACGCAGATCGCGCTGATTGATCGCGTTGGGAACTGGAGGTCTGGATTCTGCTGTCATTAGCACAACGGATGTCCTCTATGTGCCGGTTAGAGGCGTGCGGTCGTGTCGAACTCTTGCCCAAGGTGATACTTGCCGATCGTCGCAGCGGTCTTGTCGAGGTTTTCGTGCAATGTCTGCACGCGCAAATCCCGGAACATGCGCGCAAATGGCGATTTCGCGTGGAAGGCGCTGGAGCCCGCAATCTGCGCACCCTTATCCATCGCGTTGACGGCGTTTTCAATGGCCCGCTGTTTCGCTGTCATAGAGAACAGTTCCGCCTCTTCGATGCGGCGCATTTTCCAGAGCCAGGCCGCGCGATAGATCAACCACCGGACGGAATCGATGCCGATCCGGATTTCTCCCAGGCGAAGCTGCGCGTAAGCGTCCGAAGCGGTACCGCGCTTCGGCAGGTAATCGGTCAGAAAATCGAAAATGCCCTCGCTGCCACCGAGATACTGGGCAGCGAAACCGAGATGGAAACGTGCCTGCCAGCGATCACGCGGAAACACGCCCGGCGTTCCGATCACATAATCATCGGGCACGAAGCAGTTTTCGAGCAGGATGTTGGGGCTCACCGCCGCCCGCATCCCCATCGGATTCCAGGAGCCTTCTTCGAGAGTCAGCCCCGGCGTGCCGCGCGGAATACACAGGCCGATATGCCCTTCGGTCGGAGACATGCCTTTGATGCCGGCGAAGATCACGTTGTACTCGACAGTGTCGGCCAGCGACGCGTAGTTCTTGGTGCCGTTGACGACGTAGCCGCCATCCACGCGCTCGGCCGCGGTGACCAGATTGTAAAGACCGCGTGAAGTCCGGCCCGGCTCGCTGCCGGTGGCATTGAGCAGCGCACCATTCTCGATGACGTTGCCGAGAATGTTCTTCCGCTGTGCCGGGCTGCAAATCTGGTCAACGAGATGCGCACCGTGGCAGTGGATGTGCAGCGAATGCGCGGTCGACATGCAATAGCGTGCCGTCTGCTCGACCGCGATAATATAAAGCAGAGGATCGCGCCCCATGGCGCCGCTTCCGAGCCCTCCGAGATCTTCGGAAACCGTCAAGCCGGCAAGCCCCGCGTCGATAAAGTCGCGCATATTGGCAACGGGCGTGACGGTCTTCTCGTCGTATTCGGCGGCGCGCGGCGCAAAATGCGTTTTTCCGAGTTCCCCCACGCGTTCGTAGATTTCGCGCTGTTTCGGCGTGTAGTCGAAATCCATTCCGATCATGCGGGCACTCATCCGTTCAGCTCCACATTCCCGTCGGGTCTTTAACCAGTTTTCCCGGTTGTCCGGACAATATGAAAAGCAAAATGGAGTGTCAACCTCCCCTGCTCTTCGAGCTGAAGCCGTTCACATGCGTGTGTGGAATAGAAGCCGTTCACATGCGTGTGTGGAATAAGTGGGGACGCAGCCCCAGGGTCAGCGCTTGACCGTCGGATATTCGAATCGGAGATCCATCGAATAGGTAAAGCGGTCGGCCGGTGTGATCGTCCGGCCGACTTCCACGATCACGCCTTCCGCCGTCGTGTAGTGGCGGATAATCGATAGCGCCGGCGAATCCGGCTTCACCTTGAGCGGCTTGGTGAGCCGAGCCGGCATGATGATCGCGCTGATCTCCTGCTTGATGGCGACCACTTTCAAACCGTAGCGCCGCTCGATCATGGAGAAGATCGGAACCTGCTTCTGGCCGATCTGTTCGCCGATACCGCGAAACGCAGCATTGACGTGAATGGCGGAGTGAGAGATCGGCAGATCCTGATCCCCCACATAGCGCAAACCTTCGGTGAGAAACCACTGCTCGTCGTTGCCGACCGACGGCAACGGGATTTCCGCTTCGGCCGCCTTAATCAGCTTCTTGCGGATCGGTTCCAAGCGGGTGTTTTGAACATACTGCCAGATGTCGGGGATCGACCCGAGAGACAGCACGAAACGGCCGGAAATATCCTTGTTCTCGACGCGGGTGCCGACGCCCTGATGGCGGGAGACAAGCCCGAGATCGCGCAGTTTCCGGATGGCTTCGCGGACGGTATGCCGGCTGACGTCATAGGCATCGCACAGTTCGGCTTCCGTCGGCAGCAACGTGCCGACCGCGTATTGCCCGGAGCGTATGCCCTCGGACAGCAACTCAGCGAGCGCAAGATAGCGCGGCTGCGCGCTTTCAAACGGCGTAAAGCCTACGTCAGACGAAGATCCGAGTTTGTCTTTCACGTCACGCCAGCCGGTTGGTGTCTTGATCTCTCAGTGGATACGGGATCGGTCGTGACGGGGCAAGTTCAAGCCC
>JBQCFU010000801.1:0-3342 GCA_051958775.1 Pseudolabrys sp. | reverse complement strand
CTTGATCTTCCTCGGCTGCATGCTGCCGGTGACCATCGGCGCATTCAACGGCGCGCGCTCGGCCGACCGCACGCGGGTATGGTCGGCGCGCAGCCTCGGCGCCGGGCGGCTGCGCATGCTGCGCGACGTCGTTCTGCCGAGCGCATTGCCGGAACTGCTCAGCGGCATCCGCACTGCGCTCGCGCTCACCTTCATCCTGCTGGTCAGTTCGGAACTGATCGTCGCACGCGCCGGGCTCGGCTATCTGATCGGTTATCTCGGCGCCGACGGCAATTACGACTCGATGTTCGCGGTGGTGCTCACCGTCGCCTTCCTCGGCTTCGCCGCCGACCGGCTCTATCAGATGTTCGCCGAACGGGTGCTGCGATGGCAGCAATGAACCGCGGCGAGAGCAGCGTCTGGTTGTGGCGGCTCGCGCCGTTCGTCTCGATCGGCCTGCTGCTGATCGGCTGGGAATGGCTTGCCCGCAGCGGCGTGTTCACGCCGTTCCAGCTTCCCGCCTTCAGCGTCGTCATGCAGCGGATCTGGGAGCAGGCGCAGAGCGGCGATCTGTTCATCAATATCGGCCTGACGCTTTATCGCTCAATCGTCGGCTTTCTGATCGCGGCGGTCGCCGGCGTCATCGTCGGCGTCGGCATGTGGCGCAATGCCGGCATCCGCTGGTTCTTCGATCCGCTGATCTCGGTCGGCTTCCCGATGCCGAAAATCGCGTTCCTGCCGATCGTCATCCTCTGGCTCGGCCTTTATGACGTCACCAAGATCTCGATGATCGTACTCGATGCGATCTTCCCGGTGATCACCGCGACGCTGATCGGCGTGCGCAATGTCGAGCGCGAACTGATCTGGTCCGCCCGCAATCTCGGCACCCGCGACGGCGAGCTGCTGCGGCAGATCATTCTCCCCGCCGCGATGCCGATGATCTTCACCGGTCTGCAGGTCGCGCTGCCGATCGCGATGATCGTCGCGGTGGTGTGCGAAATGCTGATGGGCGGCTACGGCATTGGCGGCGCGATGATGACCGCCTCGCGCTTCGCCAATTCCGCCGGCGTGTTCGCCGGCATCGTCGAGATCGCCGTGGTCGGCTTCGTGCTGGTGAAAGGCATGGCGCTGATCCGACGCCGCCTGCTGGCGTGGCATCCGGAAACGCTCGAACCGAGCACGGTCTGACGCCGCAACGCCTTATGTACCGGATGGCGGATGCACCCGCCGGCCATGCCTTGCCAAGGCGCGGCGCGCGCCGGACAATGATCGCAAAAAAGCACGCCCGGCGACGACACGCCGGCTCATCATGTTTCACACCAGGGAGGACATTCATGTTTCGTCATGAGTTGCGATGGTCGCGGCGCGCGGTCGCGGCGGCTTTCGCGTGCGGCGTTGCCGCGCTCGCCACCGGCCCCGCATCGGCCCAGCAGGCGCCGGTGAAAATCCGGCTGTCGTGGATCGTTCCCGTCTCGAACTGGGCCTCGATGATCCAGGAGAAGAAGGACCTCGCCAAGCATCTGGGCAAGTCCTACACGCTGGAGATCACCCGCTTCGCCGGCACGCCGCCGCTGATCACCGCGCTCGCCAACAACGAGCTGGAGATCGCCAACCTCACCTACCCGACCCTGCCGATCGCCATCCAGAACGCCGGCATGAACGATCTCGTCGTCATCGCCGACGAGTTCCAGGACGGCAACGAAGGCTACTACAGCAACGAATATATGGTGCTGAAGGACGGCCCGATCAAAAAGGTCGAGGACCTCAAGGGCAAGGTGCTCGCCACCAATGTTGCCGGCTCGGCGGTCGACGTCGCCATGCGGGCGATGATGCGCAAGCACGGCATGGAGGACAAGCGCGACTACACCGTGGTCGAGACGCCGTTCCCGACCATGAAGGCGTTCCTGCAGGAAAAGAAGGCCGACCTGATCAGCGCCGTGCCGCCGTTCGCGCTCAATCCGGAACTGCGCGCCATGGCCCGCACTCTGTTCGACACCAAGGATGCGATGGGCGTAACGCAGTTCTCCATGTGGGTCGCGCGCAAGGGCTTCATCGAGAAGAACCGCGCCGCGATGCTCGACTTCATGGAAGACTCGCTGCGGATCGTGCGCTGGTATCTCGACCCGAAGAACCACAAGGAAGTGATGGAGATCGCCGGCAAGATCACCAAGCAGCCGCCGGAGCGGTTCGACTGGGTCTTCACCAAGAAGGACAACTTCCGCAATCCGGACATGCTGCCGGACCTCAAGGCCCTGCAGCGCAATGTTGACCTGGTGCAGGAGCTTGGCTTCATCAAACAGAAGATCGATGTGACCAAGCACGCCGATCTGAGCCTCGTTCAGGAAGCCGCCAAACGATTGAAATAGCTAAAGTTTTAAGAAAAATTAACTAAACATTAACTGATTAAAGCAAGCACTTGAAAATGCTTGCTTTTTTCTTTTCTCCGGTATCGAAGAGCGCCCTGCATTCGATTGCCTTTTAACTATATTTCTCTAGCTGTGACAGTGTGTTACGGCCGTTTCCTCTTTAAAAATTAAACATTTTCCCGGACAGTCGATCCCGGAGGCTTGACTGCTACAAGATCAAGGGGCGTTAACCATGAGTTTTGTTCGTTCTATTTTCCTGGCCACGTTAGCCCTTGGGCTTGCTGGCATCTTTGCTACCCCGAGCTTTGCGGGCGGCCGGTACGACTCCGGGTGCAATTGCTACCTTCCGGATTCGGCGTTCAAGGCTCGTCGCACGGTCCAGGAAGGACCGCGCTACGTTCCGGGCAACACCCGCGTCGTCAACACCACCCGCGTGGTGCCGCGCGAGCGCGTCGTCGACGAGAACACGCTCGTCGTCCACGTTCGTCCGGTGATCCGCAAGGACGTGGTGATCAACCGTCAGAACATTCTGTACAAGGACATCATCGTCCACCGTCAGAACACCATCCACCGCACCGCCGAGCGCCACAGCAATGTGGTGATCAACCGCAGCGAGCAAGGCTCGGTCGGTTACGCGGGCACCGAGCACCGTTATGTTCGCGGCCGTGACTGCAATTGCGGCGGCACCACCCGCGAATATGTCGGCCGTGGCTACGGTGGCGGCTACGACGGCTATCGTACGGCTTATTCGGTTCGCAACTGAACCTTGCACTGATCCGGGCCGCGTGGTCCGGGTTCGATCAAGCCCCGCGGGTCTCCCGCGGGGCTTTTTCGTTGGCGCGACGGTGCGGCCGATGGGGAGAGAGTCCGCGCTGCCGAATCCCTCGCCCCGTTTACGGGGAGAAGGTGGCGAGCGACAGCGAGCCGAGTGAGGGGCAGAGTTCGGAAAGCATGACATCAACCGTCAGGGCCGGACTTGTTCCGGCCATCCACGGCT
>JBQCFU010000800.1:0-3742 GCA_051958775.1 Pseudolabrys sp. | reverse complement strand
CCGCCCAGGGGCCGCCGATCCGGCACTTCGCCGCCCAGTCGCGCCAGAACTTCTCCGTCGCCGTGAGCATCTGCTGCGGATCTTGCGGCGGGGGGACCGGATGAAACGAGCGGCCATAGGTCATCGTGAACGGGACCGTGTCGCCTGCTTTGACGATGAAGTCGCCGCGCGTCGTCATGTTCTCGCCATGCAGCGCCACCGGCGTGCGCAGCAGCACCATGTCCGGACCGGCGACCGCGCGCAACGTGCCGTCCTCCTGCCGCGTCACCCACGGCACGGTGATGCCGTAGCCGAACCGCCAGATCACTTCGGTGCGCATCCGCACGGTGCCGCGCTCGCCGCGCACCAGCCGCACCAGTTCGGGATGGCTGTCATTGCCCGGCATGAAGTCGATGATGGTGACGGCGCCTTCGTCAGTATCGAAGCGGGTTTCGAGGATCAGCGTATCGTCGCGATAATGGCGAGTGATGCGCGCTTTCGCGCAGGGCTCGATCAGCCAGCGGCCGTGCTCCGCGGTGCCGAGCAGCGCAGCGAAACAGGCATCGGAATCGAAACGCGGCCAGCACAGCCAGTCGATCGACCCGGAGCGATCGACCAGCGCCGCGCTGCGGCAGTCACCGATGATGGCGTAATCCTCGATCCGCGGCATGGTTCTCACTTCGGGATTCACTCGGGAAAGGTGATGACGACCTTGATGTCGTCGTCGCGCTTCTCGAAAGCCTCGCGCCAGCGCGCGAGCGGCACGCGGCGGGTGATCAGACGAGCGAGCCAGGTGCGATCGGCCTGCGCCAGCGCCGCCAGCGCCATATGATAGTGGCGCAGATTGGCATTCACCGAACCGAACACGACAATATTCTCCAGCACCATCTCGCGGTTGAAATCGCCGACATCGAAATTCATCAGATAGCCGCCGGACGATACGCCGGTGAGGCAGACGATGCCGTCGCGCGCGTTGCGGCTCAGGGCATCGAGAATGACTTTCGGCGCGCCGGTGCACTCCACCACCACGTCGGGACACAGATCGCCAAGGCTGCCGGTGTGATAGGTCGCACCAAGAGCGCGCACCAGATCGGGCTTGGGACCGCTGGTGTTGCGATCGAGCACATGCACGGTGTGGCCGCGCTGCACGGCCATCAGCGCCGCCAGCAGACCGACCGGACCCGCGCCGGTGACCAGCACCGTGCGGCAGCGCCAGGCGAGGCTACGCGCGCCGATCCGCTCGATATGATCCCACGCCTTGGCGACCACGCTCGCCGGTTCGGTAAGCACGGCGAGCAGGCCGAGATCGCTGTCCACCTTCACCGCGAAGGCGGGATCAAGCAGGAAGCGCTCGGCGCCGAACCCGTCACGGTCTTTGATCCCGCGCTCGGTGTAGCGGCCGTTGCGGCACATATCCCATTCGCCGACCGCGCAGGCCGGACACGGCACCGGATCGGGCCGGCGCACGACGCCGACCACCCGATCGCCGGGCTTGAATTCACTGTTCGCCGGCGCGAATTCGACCACGCCGAGCGATTCATGGCCGATCACCAGCCGGTCATGCCCCGGCGGCGCGGTGCCGTAATGGCCGGCGAGGATTTCCCGGTCGGTGCCGCAAATGCCGAGCGCCACCGCCCGGACCAGCAGACGGTCTGCGGATCGGCTTGGCGCCAGAATGTCATCGAGCCGCAAGGAACCGGGCGCACCGGGGGAGACTGTGAGTGCCTGCATTCGACCGCATCCCGACAGCATCGCGCCCCGAGCTATGCGCGGGACAATCGTGTCCTGCCCTGCTGGCCCTCTGGTTGTGGCGCGCAAAGCCGTGCATAGCTCGTGACGACAATCGCCTGCCCCCCACTTGGTTCCTTGATGAACGCCGCCGAACCGTCGTCGCCATCGACCGCAAGCCGCATCGCGGTGGCGATCATCGGCTATTGCGCCTTCATCAACCTCTATTCGCCGCAGGCGCTGCTGCCGCTGCTGCAGCAGGAATTCGGCGCCAGCGCCGCCGACGTGTCCTATCTAATCACCGTCAGCGTGCTGGCGGTGGCGATCACCGCGCCGTTCACCGGCACGGTGTCGGACGTGCTCGGCCGCCGCCGCGTGATTCTCGCCGCCATGGCCTTTGTCGGCCTGCCCGCCATTCTCGGAGCGATGTCGCATTCGCTCACCGAACTGATGATCTGGCGGTTCGTGCAGGGACTCGCGCTGCCGCCGATCTTCGCCGTCACCATCGCCTATATCGGCGACGAGTGTCCGCCGCGACAGGCGACCGCGGCGATCGGCCTCTACACCGCCGGCTCCAGTCTCGGCGGCTTCAGCGGACGGTTTTTCACCGGTCTGATCACCGACGTCGCTGACTGGCGGGTCGCCTTCATCGCCCTCGCGCTGATCAACATCACCGGGGCGATCATCGTGTTCTTCCTGCTGCCGCGTGAAAAACGCTTCGTGCGCTCGCCCGGCCTGCTGGTGTCGGCACGGCAGATGCTAGCGCATCTGCGCAATCCAAGGCTGGTCGCCACCTACGCCGTCGGGTTCTGCGTGCTGTTCAATTTCGTCAGCATCTTCACCTTCATCAATTTCCATCTTGCCGCCCCGCCCTATCTGCTGACGCCGAGTCTCCTGGGCGCGATCTTCCTGACCTATCTGATGGGCTCGGTGACGACGCCGCTGGTCGGCCACCTGGTCGCACGGTTCGGCCGGCGCAATCTGATGATCGAGCTGGTATTCATCTGGATGTTCGGCGTGCTGCTCACGCTCGCGACGCCGCTGCCGCTCATCATCGTCGGCCTGATGATCTGCGCCGCCGCCGGATTGATGTGCCAGGCGGTCTCGACCGGTTATGTGACAGTGTCGACGCCGACCGGCCGCTCCTCCGCGGTCGGTCTCTATGCCACGAGCTTCTATATCGGCGGCACCTGCGGCGGCGTGCTGGGCAGTATCGCCTGGACCATCGGCGACTATCCCGCCTGCGTGGTGCTGGTGGTCGCGGTGCTCGCCATCATCGCCGCGATCGTCGCCGCATTCTGGGATGCCAGTGGGAGGACTCCCATCCAGCCGCAGCATGGCAGTTCGCCGGCCTGACGGCTTCCAGCCCCCGCGACAAACGATTGCAGGCGCGTTAGGCTCCCCGCACCAAAACAAACAGACCGAGGCGAAAGCCCGGCATGCGGGAGAGAATGCTCATGTTCGGTCGTTTCACATCATCCAGTCCCTCGTCCCTCTGCACCTGTGGCCAGCCGCATGAGACGGTGAGCCTCAGCCGCCGCCGTCTTCTGACCGGTGCCGGCGCTGTGCTCGCCGCCGGCGTCGCCGGGGTCCCGAATTTCGTCGCGGACGCCGTGGCGCAGACAGCGGCCGCGCCGGCACATCGCATCGACGTGCACCATCACATTTCGCCGCCGACCTGGCTCGACGCGGTGAAGAGCATGAAGAAGGACAACCCGCCGCTCGCCAACTGGACGATCCAGAAGACGCTCGACGACATGGACAAGGGTGGCGTCGCCGTCGCGATCACCTCGCCGACGACGCCGCAGACCTTCGGCCTCAACGCCGCCGACGCGGCGCGCGTCGCCAAGGAGAGCAACGAATACGCCAAGAAGCTGGAGACCGATCACAAGGGCCGGTTCGGCACCTGGGCGATGCTGCCGCTGCCCTTCGTCGACGAGAGCCTGAAGGCGATCGAATACGCGTTCGATACGCTGAAGGTCGACGGCGTCGGCATCATGACCAGCTACGGCGACAAGTGGCTCGGTTACGCCGA
>JBQCFU010000799.1:0-5918 GCA_051958775.1 Pseudolabrys sp. | reverse complement strand
CCTATGTGATGGACTGGTGTGCCGACGATCAGCCGTTCCGGCTGAATATCGATGGCATGATTTCGGTGCCATATACGCTCGAACTCAACGACATCACCATGTTCCTCGGCCGGCGGCTATCCGGCGCTGATTTCTGCGACGTGGTCGTCGATCAGTTCGATCGTCTCTATCAGGAAGGCAAGGACAGCGGCCGGGTGATGGCGCTGTCGCTGCATCCATTCATCATCAACCAGCCGTTCCGCCAGAAATATCTGGAGAAGGCGCTCGCCTACATCACAAGCCACAGCGATGTCTGGCTGACGACCAGCGACGAAATCGCGGCGCACTACATCGCGGAGGGCAAAGCCTAGCGATACCGCCGGGCGCAAAGCCGTCCGGTTTCTCAATTCCAGATCGTTCAAACTAGGGGGGATATATGAACGGTACTGTCACGGAGGCGGGCATTGTCGCCCGCATGGAGCGGCTGCCGCAGACATGGTGGCACATCCGCACGCGCATCATCGTCGGGACGGCGACGTTCTTCGATGCGTTCGACACATTGGCGATCGCGGTGACGCTGCCGTCGCTGGTGACGTTGTGGAAGCTGACGCCGCCGCAGATCGGTTTCCTGATTTCGACCGGCTTCATCGGTCAGATCATCGGTGCCGTGCTGTTCGGCTGGGTCGCCGAGCGCTATGGGCGCATCAAGGCACTGATCGGCTCGGTCGGCATTCTGTCGATCATGAGTCTCGCCTGCGCGTTCGCATGGAATTACGAGTCTCTGCTCTGGTTCCGCATGATCCAGGGCATCGGTCTCGGCGGCGAAGTGCCGATTGCCGCGGCCTATATCATCGAGATCGCCAAGGCAGAGAACCGCGGCCGCTTCGTGCTGCTGTATGAATCGATCTTCCCGGCCGGCATGGTGATCGTGTCGCTCACGGCGGTGTGGGTGGTGCCCAATCTCGGCTGGCAGGCGATGTTCATCCTAGGTGCGCTGCCGGCGTTCCTGATCTTCTTCATCATGCGCATGGTGCCGGAGTCGCCGCGCTGGTTGGCGAGCCGCGGCCGTCTCGATGAAGCGGACAGGATCGTCACACAGCTCGAGCATGAGACGACGCGCGGCAAGCCGGAAACGCTGTCGGCACCGGTTGAGGTTGTCAGGGCGCCGCAGGCCAAGGCCACGCTCGCATCGCTGTTCCAAGGGCGTTACCTGACCCGCACGCTGGTGGTCTGGAGCTTCTGGCTGGTTCTCGCGCTGGTGACCTATTCGCTGAACACCTGGCTGCCGACCATCTATCGCACCGTTTTCAACATGCCGGTGCAGGAGGCGTTGCGCTTCAACGTGCTCAACAACGTGCTTGGTCTGTGCGGCGGCCTGTGTGCGGCGTTCCTCACCGATACGTGGGGCCGGCGCAACTGGTTCATCTTCGCGTTCCTCGGCGCCGCATTGCCGCTCGCTTATCTGGGCTTCAATTCGGCGCATCTGACCGCGACCATGGTGCTGTGGCTGGCGGGCATTTGCTCGTTCTTCACATTCTCGCTGATCACCAGCATCTACCTCTACACCCCGGAAATGTATCCGACGCGCAGCCGCGCTCTCGGGCTGAGCGTTGCCACGATCTGGCAGCGCATCGGCTCGATCCTCGGCCCGATCTTCGTATCGTATGCGCTCACCGGTTACGGCCTCGGCGCGGTGTTCGGCGTGTTTGCCGGCCTCGCGCTGACCGCGGCGTTCATCGCCGTGGTCTGGATGGAAGAAACGCGGCGCCGGGTTCTGGAAGACCTGTCGCCTTGAACGTCGATGCAGTGTCCGCCATGGTCGACCGGCTTGCCGGCGCCATGGGGGCGGGCAACCCGGGGAGAATGCACTGTGGAACGAGTCTGGGATAAGTTTCTGACCGAACGTGATCGCGCCGTGTTTGCGACATCGGGATACGGCGCGCTGGCCGGTTACGGTCAACGGCCGGCGCTGCTGATCATCGACGTCAACTATGCGTTCTGCGGCGACCGCCCGGAGCCGATCCTGGAATCGATCAAGCGCTGGAGCCACTCCTGTGGCGCGGAAAGCTGGGATGCGATTGCAAAGATCAAGCCGCTGGCTGAACTGTTCCGTGCCAAGCGGATGCCGGTGATCTATACGACCGGCGTTCTGCGGCAGGACAACTGGGACGCCGGCAGCTGGGCATGGAAGAATGCGCGTTCCGCCGAATCCGCGCCGCGCCCGAAAATGGCGCTCGACCCGAACGCAATCGTTTCCGATCTTGCGCCGCTGCCGCAGGACATCGTCGTCTACAAGCAGAAGCCGAGCGGCTTCTTCGGCAGCAATCTGCTGAGCTATCTCAACCTGCTACGCTGCGACAGCGTGATCGTCACCGGAACGACGACGAGCGGCTGCGTGCGCGCGACGGTGCTCGACGCTTTCAGCTACAATCTTCGTGTCACCGTGGCGGAAGAGGGCTGTTTCGATCGCAGCGAGGCGAGCCACGCGTTGAGCCTGTGCGACATGCACGCGAAATATGCAGACGTTCTGCCGATCGCCGACGTCAGCAAACATGTTGCGTCATTGCGCGATGATCTCTTCCCGGATCTGCCGACCGGCTAATATTGCGGCAACGCGCACAAGATATCGGCGGCGATTTTGTCGTGCGTACGTGTTCCAAAATATGAAAGATGCTGCATTCGTTTGCAGTGATGCGGCAGCGGCAAGGCGCCGCGCCCGTGACCGCGGCGCCACGTCATCGCCGGTCATTTTTGTATATACAAAATTTAGAGCCGCATTTAGTCTGATCTCTGCCTCGCGCGCGCGTGGGGATTGGAAGGCCGGAATAAGGTGCGTGCTCACGTGCATCGGCGCCGGAAACAATGGCGCAGAACACAGGCCCAAAGGAGGATTCGAATGAAGTGCTCTGGTTTGTTCAAAACATTATGCGTGATGGCCCTGGCGATCTGGGCCGGTGCGGCGTCGGCCGCCGACCAGCTCGGTGAGTTGCGGTTCGCAACACCGGGGCCATTCCTCACGACCTTGCCGATGGAAGTCGTTCGCGCCAAGGGGTTCGACAAGGAAGAGGGCTTCACCGCGGTCCTGACCCGCTCGTCCGGCCCGGTCGCCATCAAAGCGATGCTCGCGGGCGATTTCGATTTCTCGCTGTCCGGTGGCGCGGCGCTGACTGCGGCGGTGAGTGGCCTTCCCGTGAAGGTGATCTACGTCCACGTCGACAAGTCGCTGTATTTTCTGTTCGCTCAGGAAAGCATCACCAAGCTGAAGGACCTCGAAGGAAAGCGCGTCGGCATTGACGCGGTCGGCGGCACGACCGACATCATCATCCGCCGCGCCATGCGGGACTCCGGTGCCGATCCGTCGAAGACCATCTTCGTCGCGCTCGGCTCGCAGAACGTTCCGACCACGCTTGCCGCCGGAGCCGTGGAGGCGGGCGTCATCACGCCGCCGCGCGAATTTCAGCTCAATAACGCCAAGACGAAGTTCGTGAACCTGGCGTTCCTCGGTGATTATGCGCCGGGCCTCAATGGCGGCGTCGCGACCACCGACAAGGCGATCAAGGAACGGCCGCAGGTCGTTCGCGCGGTGATGCGGGCCCATGCCAAGGCGCATCGCTTCATGCTGGAGAACCGCGACGAAACGGTCGCCATCATGAGCCGGTTCTTCAACCTGTCGCTGGAAGATGCCGGCCGGTCTTACGACACGACGGTGCGGCCGCACTTCAATAAGACGGGTTCGGTCGACGTCGAGACGCAGAAGAAGTTCGTCGACGAGCAGATCGCGGCACTGAAGCTGAACAAGACGCCGGAAATGTCGTCGGCCTTCGATTTCTCGTTCATCCCGAAATAAGCGTCACGTGCAATCATGCAAACACAACAGGCGCAAGCCCTGAGCGCGGGCGGCGGCATCGAATGCCGCTCCGTCACCCACTGGTTTCCAAAGGAAGACGGCGGCGCGATCCAGATCCTCGATCGCGTCTCCCTGACCATCGGCGAACGCAGTTTCGTGTCGCTGCTCGGTCCATCGGGCTGCGGCAAGACCACGCTGCTGCGCGTGATTCATGGCCTGATCGTGCCGACCCACGGCGCGGTCGTGATCGGCGGCGAGCAGGTCACCGCACCGGGCGTCAACCGGGCGATGGTGTTTCAGGAGCACAATCTTCTGCCCTGGAAGACGGCGATCGAAAATCTGCAATTCGGTTGCAAGCTGGTCGGCATACCGCCGGCGGAAAGCCGCCGTCGGGCCATCGATGCGATGGCGCTGATGGGTCTCAAGGGATTTGAGAATTATCTGCCGAGCCGGATGTCCGGCGGCATGAAGCAGCGCGTCGGCATTGCGCGTGCGCTCAGCATCCAGCCGCAGATTCTGCTGATGGACGAGCCGTTCGGCGCGCTCGATGCGCAAACGCGCGAGGTGCTGCAGGCGGAATTGCTGCGCATCTGGGAGGCGGACCGCAAGACGGTCGTGTTCGTGACGCATTCGATCGATGAGGCAATCCTGTTGTCCGATCAGATCGTGGTGATGGATGCGCATCCCGGCCGCATCAAGACGGTGATCGATGTCGATCTGCCACGGCCGCGGAACGACGAAATGAGGGCCGATCCGCACTGGGTCAGCCTGCGCAAGCGGCTCTGGCAATTGCTCAAACCCGGAATGGTCGAGGTGCACTGATGACCGTACAGGACAGCATCGACCGCGGCGGCAGCAAACAAAGCAGCATGAGCAGCACCCCGGAGCAGGGCTATCAGGTCAAGCGCCAGCCATGGTGGAGTTCGAGCCGTGCGCTGAGCACCATTTCTGTTGTCGTGTTTCTGGCGGTCTGGCAGTTCGTGACCAGCACCGGCCTGATCGAGCCGGTGTTCCTCGCCAGCCCGACCGACATTTTGCGGACGGCGTATCAGCAGTTCTTCCTCGACAACGAGATCTATACACATATCCGCGTCAGCCTCACCGAGGCGGTGATCGGCTTTGCCATGGCGATCGTCGTTGGTGTCTTTCTCGGTCTGGCAATGGGCCGGTTCGACCGGGTGCGCCATGTGTTCGAGCCGTTCGTGATGGCGCTCTATTCGACGCCGTCGGTGGCGCTGTTGCCGCTGTTCATCCTGTGGCTCGGCATCGGCCTGTGGTCGAAAGTGCTGATCGTGTTCCTCGGCGGCGTGTTCGCCATTCTGGTGAACACCATCGCCGGCGTGCGCGGCACCAATCCGCGCTTGATCGAGACCGCGCGGGCCTTCACCGCCAGTCAGACCGAGGTGTTCCTCTACATCATCCTGCCGGCAGCGATCCCGTTCATCGTCGCGGGGATCAGGCTCGCGATCGGCCGCGTTCTGATCAGCGTGTTCGTCGCCGAGCTTTACATGTCTAATGAGGGCGTCGGCTTCCTCATCACACAGGCCGGTGCGACCTACAACACGGCGCTGATGCTGATGGGAATCCTGCTGTTCACACTGACCGGCATGGGACTGTCGCAGAGCCTGTCGTTCGTGGAGGATCGCTATTTGACCCGCTTCCGGGAGCATTAGACGCACTGTCGGCCGGGTGCACGGTCAAACCGTGCCGCCCGGCCGCAGCGCCACGAAGAAAAAGACCGGAAGGCCGATTCCAACCCCGCTCTACGAACGTTGCTATTTTGGAGGGCGAGGTTCGATGGGGCAGGCGGCATTCCTTCTGCCGGGCGTGCTGAAACACCGCCGAGCAGGCTGTCGCACAGCAGTTTTGACGCGAACCTCGCAAGACCGTCGAGCATGTCGGCGAAGCCGATGTGCGCGGACAGGTTTCTGCGGGGGCATGTGTGTCTGTCCTGGTGACCGGCGGCGCCGGCTATATCGGCAGCCACACAGTGCATGAGCTCACCGATGCGGGCGAGCCGGTCGTGGTCCTCGACAATCTGAGCACCGGCTTCCGCTTTGCATTGCCCGACAGCGTGCCGCTGACCGTCGGC
>JBQCFU010000798.1:0-5968 GCA_051958775.1 Pseudolabrys sp. | reverse complement strand
GATCGCCGTGCCGCTGCTGCGTCCTGACCTCAATCTCAGCCTGTCGTTCGCCGCCTGGATCATCAGCGCCTATGCCGCGCTCGGCGCGCTGGCCGGCCTCGCGATCGGCATCGCCGTCGCCCGCACCAATCCCCGCGCGGTGGCGATCTGCGGGGTCGCGCTGGTGGGGATCGCATCCTGCCTCGGCGCGGCGGCCCCGAACGGCACCTGGCTGCTGATCGCACGCGTGATCGAGGGCTGCGGTTTCATTCCCGCGGTGATCGCCATGCCGAGCCTGATCCGCGCAGTGTCGACACCGCGCGACAGCGACAGCGTGATGGCGCTGTGGTCGTGCTACGTGCCGATCGGCATGGTGATCATTCTGCTGGCAGGTCCCTGGGTCGCGGCCGGCGGCTGGCGTCTGCTCTGGCTCGGCAACGGCGTGCTCGCCCTCCTTTATGCTGGCGTGCTGGCTTTGGTCGCGCCACGCGTCGTACCGGCACCACGACAACCGGGAGCGCAACGGCACAGCGCGTTCGACAATGCGCGCGACGTGCTGCGATTGCGCGGACCGGTGCTGCTCGCGGCATCGTTCTGTCTTTACACCTTCAACTACCACGCCATCGTCGGACTGATGCCGACGCTGCTGATCGACGGCATCGGCCTGTCGATTGCCGCGGCCGGCGCGCTGGTGGCGCTGACGATTTTCATCATTGCGCTCGGCAGCCTGTCGGCAGGGCCGCTCAACCGCATCGGCTGTCCGCCGTGGCTGCTGCTGGCGATTTCATTCGTGCTGATCGCGATCATGCCGTTCGGCATTTTTTCGCCGGCGGCACCGGCAATGCTGATCGCCGCCGCAGCTTGCGTCAGCCTCGGCGTCTCCGGCGTCATTCCCGGCGCAGTGTTCGTCAGCCTGCCCGGCTATACGCCGCGGCCGGAATTGCTGTCGGTGACGATTGGCGTGATCGTGCAGGCGAGCACCATCGGCCAGTTTCTCGGACCGGCCGCGCTCGGCGGCTGGGCCGATCGCTTCGGCTGGTGGAGCGCACCGGCCATGTTCGTGATCATCGGCGTTGTCGGGCTGTTGCTGTCGCTTGGACTGCGCGGCGCCAAAACCGTGCCGCAGTGATAACCAATGGGCTATGCGCGGCCGTTGACCCAATCGGCAACGGTGCGCTGCCGCCAATACGCCTGGCGCAAACCGACGAAACGGCGCGCGGCGGTTTTTGCCTCGGCGCGGCTCGCGGCCGCATAGGTACGGTATTCGAGATTGTTGGTCGGCGGCACTTCCGGCACATTGCCGAGCCGCCGCTTCAACAGCGACACCCAGCCGGCGCGACGGTTTTCAACCTTCAGTTCGGAGATGGAATTGGCGACGTTCGCCGAGTGGCCGAACGCGACGAGTTCGCCGTTGTCGGTGCGACGCACTTCATAAACGCCAGGTCCGATCGGTGCTTCGATCGACTCGCCGTTCGCTCCATCCGGAAAACGCTTCCAGGAGCTCCAGGATTTGATCATGACCCCTCGTGAATTCATCGACGGCCGTCTGCGCGGCCTTCTCATCGGTTTCTAAACTGCGCTGTCTGATGCAGCCGCTTGATGTGGTCGCAGATAGACCACTGCGAGTTCAAAATGCGCCAATCACATTTTTGTTCCCGCTGCGGCGCAGATAAGGCGTCGGAACTGCGATGACCAGACCCTGGCAAGCGATTTCTGGCTTTTCTTCCCGCAATTAAAAAGCGCGTCATCGAAAACCGGCGCTAATGCCCCGGAAGCACAAGAATTTTCGGCGAGGGCGGCAAAGTGGCGCGCGACACCACAACCGTCGGTAGCTCCGCCCGCTCCACGGCCCAGTTCAGTGTCGCGAGCCGGGCGAGGAAATTGTTCAGCGTGTAGCTGCTGAAAAAATGCATCGGGATCATCAGCGGCGCCTTGAGACCCTGCAGCACTTCGACCATGCCATCGAGATCGAGCGTGTAGGAACCGTCGACCGGCACCAGCACCACATCGACACGGCCGATCTCCGCAAGCTGTTGCGGCGTCAGCGTGTGATGCAGATGACCGAGATGCGCGACGCACAGGCTGCCGATCTCGAAGATGAAAATCGAATTGCCGTGCCGCTCGGTGGTGTCGCCGCCCCAGCGCCGGATATTGGTCGGCACATTACGCACATGCACATCGCCGACATTGACGTCGATGCGCGCCGGCTTCTCGAACTCCTCGGCCCAGCCGCGCAACACATGCTTGATCGCCGGATCGGGATGATCGGTGTAATGCGTCGAATGCGCGTGGTTCATCGTCGCGATGTCCGGCACCACGCGCGGCCGCACATAATCGTTGTAGTCGGTGGCAATGCGCACACCGCCCGGACTCTCGATCAGGAATGTCGCGTGGCCGACGTAAGTGAGCCGCACTTCGTCGCGCGCCAGCGCGGCGAGCTGCCAGCCGAAATCGCGCACCGCATCGCGCGGCGGACCGACACGAAACGACGCCGGCGTCACCGGCCAGCGATGCTGCGCCACCAGACCAGGACAGCTTTCGGGAGTATTGCCGGGCGCCGGTTGCGCCGGCGTCTGCGCCATGCGCTGCGTCATGTGCTGCGCGAAGGCTTGCGTGCTGATTGAAACATCAACAGCGCTCACCGCGGCGACCGCGACGATCGCCCACAACACGCAACGAAGCCGGCGACGCACGGACATGCTCATCCCTCGCGGCATCAGGTGATGCCGCAAAGTCTGGCATGGTCCCCGCGTCGCTGCCAGCCGACGCACGGCAACACCGCGCCCAAAGATCGCTCAAAGGGCGCGGTGTCCGCTCACATTCCAGTGACGTGACGAGCGGGAGTTCAGAACCGCTCGTAATAGGCACGCGGCGCGGGTGTGCGCGCGGCGACGATGAGGCCCTTCGGCGTCACCACCACCCAGCGGCCATCCTGGCGGCGGACCGCCTCGACCCGGCCGAGACCCGGCAACGGCGCGCCCGGCACGACCTCATAAATCTCGCCGCGGTTTTCCAGCAGTGCGACCCCGTCACGCACCGAACGGATCGCCCAGCCTTCGACGATGGCTGGCCTGGTTTCGACCGGCTTCACATCAGGTTTGGCATCAACTTGCACCACCGGGCGCGGAGTCGGCACCGGCACGGCGGCCGCTGCCGCGGGCGCACCGACCGAACCGGTGATGTCCTGCGACGCGGCCGCGGCGGCCGCATGACGCTCCGCCTGCTTCTCGCTCGCGGCTTTCTCCGAGACCCGCTCGTTCAGCTTGGCGAGTTGCGTGTTCGCCGACTTCGTCGCCGCCTCGAGATTGGCGCGCAGCGTGGTGACATCCTTGGTCAACCTGGCGATGGTCTTCTGCATCGCCGCGCGTTCCGACGCCGCGACCTCGTCATGCACCGGCGCCGGCGGAGGCGGCGGACGGGTACCGGCGGCGATGGCGCCGGCCAGAGCGCCGATGCCGGCGGCAAAGGCGATGGTGGCGGCGATCATCCCGCGCCAGCGGGCTCGCCGCGACAGCTTCGGCATATGCCAGCCGCCGGTGAGCGACGACGGCGCGATCGACGACGTGGTCTCCGCCGACGACGGCTCTCCCGCCGATTCACGGATCTCGGCACGAACCTCGGGCGCCAGGGCCGTCGGTTCAAAGGCCGGACCGGGCTCGTCCACGGCGGGCGCAAGCGGCGGGGATTCGACCGCCGCCATCACCGGCGGTGTCGTTTCGGGCGTCGAAGCTTCAGTCGATGCGGTATGGGGCGTCGCGCTGTTGGTAGCGGGCGGCGCCGGTTCCTTGCCGTCGGCCATCGGTACGGTCATTTGGCACGGTCCTCGGAAAATGGCGTTCACCAATCGCTAACCACGTTTGGTTACCGAACAGTTACCGTGCCGCCGACGGGCCGCGGCTTATTCTTCCGGGGTTTTCCGACCATCCCTCCACGTCATGGCCGGGCTTGTCCCGGCCATCCACGTCTCCCTCTCGTGCGAAGAAAGGAAAGACGTGGATGTCCGCAACAAGTGCGGGCATGACGGAGGAGAAATCTCCGCTGCCGCGAGAAGCAGCAAATTCAAAACCTACGACGCCAGCCCGTGCTGTTTCGCCAGCGCGCGCAGCGGCGTCTGCGGCCGCGCACCGATGTGCTGGATCACTTCCGCCGCTGCGAGCGCGCCGAGCCGCGCCGCCGTCTTGTTGTCCTGACCGCGCGCATGACCGACCAGGAATCCGGCGGCGAACAGATCGCCGGCGCCGGTGGCGTCGATCATTTCCTTGATCGGATGCGCCGGCACCGCTTCGACATCCGTGCGCGAGAGCACCACGCAGCCTTTCTCGCTGCGCGTCACGACGGCGAGCTTGGCATCCTGGCTGAGTTGCGCGGCGGCAGTAGCGAAGTCCGACGTTTCATAGAGCGAATGCAGTTCGCTTTCGTTGGCGAACACGATGTCGGCGGTGCCGCTGCGGATCAGCTCGATGAATTCCGCGCGATAGCGATCGACGCAGAACGAATCCGACAGCGTCAGCGCCACCTTGCGGCCCGCGGCATGCGCAAGGCCGGCAGCCTTGCGGAATGCTTCCTTGGCCTGCGGCGGATCCCACAGATAGCCTTCGAGATAAGTCACCGCTGCTGCGCCGATCACATCGGCATGGATATCTTCCGGCGTCAGGTTCTGCGCCGCGCCGAGATAGGTGTTCATGGTGCGCTCGCCGTCCGGCGTCACCATGATGTAGCAGCGCGCCGTCGACGGACCGCCGAGCGCGGCCTTGGTGTCGAACGAGACGCCGGCCGCGCGAATGTCATGCGCGAAGTGCTTGCCGAGCTCGTCGTCCTTCACCTTGCCGACGAACGCCGCCCGCGCCCCAAGACTCGCCGCGCCGACAATGGTGTTGGCCGCCGAGCCGCCGGAAATCTGTGTCGCCGGCCCCATGGCCGAATAGATCGCCTGCGCGCGCTCTTCATCGATCAGCGCCATGCCGCCTTTCTGCATGGCGTGCTTGACCAGAAAGTCGTCTTCGGCGCGGGCGATGACATCGACGATCGCATTGCCGATACCGAGAACGTCGTATTGCAGCGTGGCCATTCGTTAGGTCTCCCGAGATTGGCGCGCACTATAGAGGCTGATCCGGAAAAAGGGAGGCAGTCCGCTTTTTTGTGGATGGTTTCCTGCTGATAGAGTGGGTCACCCGGATTCGCCCCATTCCTCGCCCCACCATGCCCCAGCCTGCCCGTTCCGATCAGCCGCTGCTTCGCGCCGTTGCCACCGTGGGCGGCGCCACCGTGGCGTCGCGGCTGCTGGGCTTTGCCCGCGATGTCGGCATCGCCGCTCTGCTTGGCGCGGGCGCCGTGGCCGACGCATTCTTCGTCGTGCTGCAGCTCGCCAACTTCTTCCGCCGGCTGCTTGCCGAAAGCGCGCTCAACGCCGCCTTCGTCCCGGTCTGGCTGCGGATCAAGGCAACCGAAGGCGAGGCCAGCGCCTGGCGTTTCTTCCGCGGCGTGTTCGAAGCCATGGCGCTGATCGCCGGTGCCTTCGCGCTCGGCGGATTGTTCTATGCCAATCACATCGTCGGCTTAATCGCGCCGGGGTTCGATGCCGAGCGCTCCATGCTCGCTGCAACTTACCTCGCCGCGGCAAGCCCCTATGTGGCGCTCGCGGCGGTGATCGCCGTGTTCGCCGCCGTGCTCAATGCCGAGCATCGCGTCGGCGCCGTGTCGCTCGGCGTCGTCGTGTTCAACGCGGCGCTGCTCGCCGCGCTCGGTGTCGCATGGGCGACCGGCGCAACGCTGCCGGCGCGGGCCGGTGCCGTGCTGGCGCATGCCATCGTCGCCGGCGGGCTCGCGCAGTTCGCCGTGATCTTCATGGGCTTTCTCCGCCTGACCCGCCCGCCGATGGGCGGCGGACTCGCGCTGACGCGCGAGATCGCGCGCTTCTTCGTGCTGGCGGTGCCGGGCCTCGTCGCCGCCGGCATTCCGCAACTCAAGCTGATCGCCGGCGCGATGATCG
>JBQCFU010000797.1:0-2244 GCA_051958775.1 Pseudolabrys sp. | reverse complement strand
AAGGCGATGGTTTCTAGGATGTTCAGGAGCTGGCGCTTTTATTAATGGATTCGTTTGATCTGAAAGTCGAAGATTTCGTCGGGATAGACGGAGACGCCCGCGAGCGTTCGCACCGTCTCGGCCAGCGCCAGCTTGTTGTTCCTGCGCACGGCGCGATAGCGCGCCACGAACGCCTTGTTCTGGGCGAGGGGTTCCAGCCGCAGCAACGACGCGGGATCATCGAAAGCGTGAGCGCCGAGTTCGTCGCGAATGAGTGCGGTGAGGCCGGGATTAGCTTCATAGAGCCAGCGGCGGAAGCTGATGCCGTTGGTCTTGTTGATGATCCGCGTCGGCGCAACCTTCGCCAGTGCGGCAAACACCGTATCGCGCATCAGCTCGGTATGCAGCGCCGAAACGCCATTGACCGCGTGGGAGCCGATGAAGGCCAGATGACCCATCCGCACGCGGCGTTCGCCGGGTTCATGGATCAGCGAGATTGCGGCGACCAAGTCTGCGTCGGTATGTCCCGCCGCGACGGCTTCATGAAGATGCAGCCAGTTGATGAGGTAGATGATCTGCAGATGCCGCGGCAGCAGGCGGCTGAGCAGTGCGACCGGCCAGCTCTCCAGCGCTTCTGGTAACAGCGTGTGGTTGGTATAGCTCAGCGTCGCACGGGTGATGTCCCAGGCCCGCTTCCAGGCAAATCCTTGTTCGTCGACCAGAATGCGCATCAGCTCGGCAACGGCGATCGCCGGGTGCGTGTCATTAAGCTGGACCGCCGCGTGCTCGGCCAGATTATCGAGGCTGTCGTGCTCGGAGAGATGGCGGCGGATCAGATCCTGCAGCGAGGCCGAGGTGAAGAAGTACTCCTGCCGGAGACGCAGTTCCTGGCCTTCCGGCGTTGAATCGTTGGGATAAAGAACGTCGTTGATCGCTTCGGCACGGGTGAAGGCATCGGCCGTCGGCCCCTCGTCGCCACGGCCGAGCGCCAGAAGCTGAATGGCTGCGGCCGGCTGCGCGCGCCACAGGCGCAACGTGTTGGCATGGTTGCCGCCCCATCCGGCGATCAGCACATCATGAGCCGTCGCGACAATGGTTTCGGCAGGGTACCAGACCGCCGGCGCCGTTTCCTGATCGCCGCCGGCATATTCAACGGCGCCGCCGAAATGGATCGGGTAGGCTGTGTCGGCCCGGGGAAATTCCCACGGCGTGCCGTACGCAAGCCAGTTGTCCGGGTATTCGGATTGCCAGCCATCGTGGAAGCGCTGTTCGAACAGCCCATGTTCGTAACGTATGCCGTAACCGAATGCCGGAATGCCGAGCGTCGACAGGCTGTCGAGATAGCACGCGGCGAGGCGGCCGAGTCCGCCGCTGCCCAAACCGGGATCGGGCTCGCACAACCGTAGCTGATCGAGATCCTTGCTGAAGCCCGCGACCGCCTCACGCATCACGTCGAGCAGCCCGAGATTGCCCAGCGTATCCATGAGTAGCTTCCCGATCAGGAATTCGATCGAGAGATAGTAGACGCGCTTGGCCTTTTGCTGCGTCGCTTTACGCGCGCTTTGCATCCAGACATCGGTCGCGCGGTCACGGGCGGTGAGGGCAATCGCCGTATACCATTCGAGGTCAGTCGCCGTGTCCGGCGTAGTGCCGAGCGCATAAGCGAGCTTGGACACAATCGCGTCGCGCAGGTCGCGCACAACGTTGTCGGCTTGCGATCGATGGCTGAGATTTTGACGAGCCTGCATCGGCTGTATCCTTACCGGTGACATTTTCACCGGTCTTCACGATTTGCGGTTGCTAAACCGCGCATTCCCAAGACCAGTGCCGATGGTCAGAACGCCCCAGCCCTCGATATCGCGCATGAAGGGGAGTTGGCTGAGGCCTTGCACGACAGCGTCGTTGTGCATCAACACGGCTGTTTCCTGCTCCTCGATCGCCGGAATGAGCGCACGCAAATCCTGAGGCAGGTGAAAGTCCTTGCCGGACCAATTGCCGGGCAGATTCTGCGCGCCGCGATCGATCGTGCCATCGCGTTCGATCACGCCGGGGCAGCCGATTCCGATAAACGGTGCCAGCTCGATTTTTTCCTTTTTCGCAGCAGAGATCATCTTCTTCAGCATGTCGGCCAGTTTTTCCACGGCGGCGTCGCGCTTGATTTTGTCATCCGCATGGCGCCACAGCTGCGATTTCCACACTTTAGCCTTTTCCAGCGTCGGCGATTTCTTTTGGTTAAGTTCCACAACCCCGGCGCGTATATTGGTT
>JBQCFU010000796.1:0-6622 GCA_051958775.1 Pseudolabrys sp. | reverse complement strand
CCTCCGGCGCCGTGACGATGCGATGGGTTACGCCAAACTGTTCCAGCACGGCTGCCGCGCGCCGCCCGCCCGTAAGCTCCTCCTCCGTGCGAAAGATCTGCAGAACACCGGCCGTCCCCTGATCGTAAGCGATACCGATCTCGGCGCGCAGCTCCACCAGGCATTGTTTGCTGTAATGCGCGATGCGCTGCATCCGTGCTTTGTTGTGCGCGAATCGCTCCGCCGTGCAGTTGCCCACGAATTGTGCGAGCCACCGCCATTGCGCGGTATCGAGCTGTGGGCGCAGCAGCAGCGGCGCATGGCTCTTGAACAACCAGCCCAGCACCTTGAGCGGCATACCCGGCGCGGCCCAAGGGCCGGCAAAACCGGGGCACACGCCGCCGGCATTGGCGAAACTGGTTTCGAGCGCGGCTCCAGGCTGACGGTCAATGACCGTCACCTCATGGCCATCGCGCGAAAGATAATGGGCGCAGGCTGTCCCAATGACACCCGCGCCCAGTACCAGAACCTTCACGAGCCTCTACTCCGTCTTGATGCCGGCGTCCGTGATGATCTTCGAATAGGTCGCCATTTCCTTGTCGATGAACTTGGCGAAGTCGGCCGGCGTCGAGCTCTTGGCTTCAAAGCCGAGCGTCGCAAGACGCTTCTTCACTTCCGGATCCTTCAGAACCTCGACGGTCTTCTGCTGGATCTTGTTGATGAGATCATCCGGAAGCCCCTTCGGACCCCAGAGGCCGTACCAGGATTCGAATTCCAGCGGCTCCATGCCAGATTCCTGCACGGTGGGAATATCGGGTGCGGAGTCGACGCGCTTCAGGCTGGTGATCGCTAGCGCCTTGATCTTCTTGCTCTGCGCCAGCGGCAGCGACGACAGCATCGGATCGGCGATCAACTGGATCTGACCGGACATGATGTCGTTAAGCATCGGCCCTGCGCCCTTGTAGGCGATGACCAGCGTGTTGATGCCGGCGCGCCGCTTCAGCAGCTCGACCGCCAGATGCCCAGCCGAACCGAAGCCGGAAGTGGCGAACGTGTATTTGTCGGGATTCTTGCGGACCAGATCGAAGAATTCTTTGAGGTTGTTGGCCGGCACATTCGGCGCGGTCGACACCACCAGCGGACCCGCTGCGACCAGCGAGATTGGCGCGAAGTCCTTCACCACGTCATAGGGAATATTCTTGAACAGGAACGGCGTCGTGACGTGGATCGAAGCCGTCAGCAGCAGCGTGTAGCCATCGGGATTGGCCTTGGCGACCGTGTTGGCGCCGACCGTACCGCCCGCACCACCAGCCCTGTTTTCGACGATGAAGCTCGCGTTGAATGCTTCGCCGAGCTTCTGCGCAAGAATGCGCGCAACGCCATCCACCGATCCGCCGGCAGGATAAGGCACCACGAGGCTCACGGTCCGGCTCGGATAAGTATCGGCCAAAGCCGGCGCAGCCACGCTCAGAACTGCAGATGTGAGCGCCGCCGCGAGAAATATCTTTTTCATGTTACGCCCCTTTCAGGATGTCAAAACGTCCCCGGATAGCTTCCCCCGTCGACCAACAAATTCTGACCGGTGATGAATCCAGCCTGTTCCGAACACAAAAATGCGCAATAGGCGCCGAGCTCGGCTGGCCGACCATAACGCCGCGCCGGATTGGCAGCGGCGCGCGCCTTCCAGATTTCGTCGAAGGTCTTGCCACCCTCTTCCAGCATGCCGTTGATGTGACGACGCTGCGCATCGCTGTCGAAAATGCCGGGAAGCAAATTGTTGATGGTGACGTTGTGCTCGACGGTCTGCCGCGCGAGACCGCCGGCGAAGCCGACGAGACCGGAGCGTGCACCGTTCGAAAGCCCCAGTTCGCCCTGCGGGATTTTTACGCTACGCGAGACGATATTGACGATACGGCCGAATTTGCGCGCCATCATGCCATCAACGGTCAACCGCATCATCTCGATCGGCCCGAGCATCAACGCGTCCAACGCATCGATCCAGTCCTGCCGCGACCAGTCACGGAAATCGCCCGGGAGCGGTCCATCGGCATTGTTAAGGAGAATGTCCGGCTCCGGACACGCGGCAAGTGCAGCCTGCCGCCCCTCGGGCTTCGTGATATCGCCCACGATCGGCGTCGCTTTCACGCCGGTCGCGGAGTGGATTTCATCACAAGTCTGCTCCAGCACCTCACGCGTGCGGGCGACGAGCGTCACATCGACGCCTTCGCGCGCCAGCGCGAAGGCACACGCCTTGCCGAGACCGCGGCTGGCGCCGACGAGCAGCGCCTTGCGGCCACGAATACCGAGATCCACGATGCGATCTCAGGCAGCAGCTGACAGCGGCTTGACGTTGTAGCCGTACTTCTTGTCAAGGCCGAGTTCCTGAACGATGCGCAGACCCTTGGCGAGCGCCTCGCCTTCAAGACCCGTTAACGGACGGCGCAAATCACCGGCCGGCATACCCAGCGCCTTCATCAGCGACTTCACCGCCACCGGATTGATCGCCGAATAGGTATAGTGGAGCATCGGCAGCAGACCGAGATAGGCTTTCTTGAAGCCTTCCGCTTCCGCGTAGCTCTTCCACGGGGTCGAGATCGTGGCGAGTTCAGCCGGTGCGACGTTGCCGGTCATATTGGCGGTGCCGTGGCCACCGAGACTCATGGTCGGCACGACAAGACCGAGGTTGGGGCTGTCGCAACACATCACCGCGACTCCGGTGTTTGCGGCCAGCACCTGCGCGACCTGACCGACGCGGCCGGTCGACTCCTTGTGCACCACATAGTTCGGGTGCTTGAAAATGCGGATCAGATGATCCCAATGCAGATCGCTCTTCACCCGCGGCGGGTTGTTGTAAATGCCGAGCGGCAGGTCGGTCGCATCCGCCACATCGAGGAAGAACTTCTCGATATCAGCTTCCGGCGCACAGATATAAGCCGGCGCGGCCACGATCGCTCCATCGGCGCCACTGTCCTTGGCGAACTTGATGTAATCGATCGTGGATTCGGTGTTGTTTCCGGTGCAGCCGAAGAAGATCGGCATCTTGCCGGACTTCATCTTCGCGCATTCGGCGATGATCTTCTTGCGTTCCTCCGGCGACAGCATCGACACTTCACCGGTCGAGCCCATGATGAGAACTGCCGAGGTGCCATTGTCCTCGTGGAATTTCAGCAGCGACCGGAACGCCGCAAAATCCACCGAGCCATCCTTGTTGAACGGCGTGATCAGCGCCACGAACGAACCGGTCATCAGCTTTTTCGACATGTCATTTCTCCAGACCTGAACCTTGGGATCACATTATCATGCCGGTGCGGGCGCGGCATGGACCACGATCGGCGGCGTGAATGCTTCGACCTGCGGCAAAGCCGCATTCCACCGCTCGATTTCGACCAATGCGCTCAGCGCACTGGGGCCCTGCGTCAGCTTCGAAGTACCAATGTCCTGCGTCAGCACATTCGGATTGCCGTGCCGTTCCAGCGGTTCGGACGAGAGCGCTGGATCAAACCAGGCCCCGGTCGCCATCACCGTCACATTCGGCAGCAGGCCCGGATCGAGCACCGCCGCCGCGAGGCAGGCACCGCGCGCGTTGAAGACGCGGACGATGTCGTCATCCTTGATGCCACGGCGCGCTGCATCGTCCGGATTGATGCGGATGATCTCACGTCCTTTGACCTTATGCCGGCGCGAGGCCCCGGCCGGATCGAACTGGCTGTGCAGCCGGTCCACCGGCTGGTGCGTGACAAGATGCAACGGCCAGTCACGGGCTGAAACATCACCGAGCCATTCCGACGGCGGTAGCCAGGCCGGATGCGACAGACAATCAGCGTAGCCGAAGCCGGCGACGGTGTCGGAGCTGATTTCGATCTTTCCTGACGGCGTCTTCAGCGGATAGAGCGCGGGATCACGCCGGAAATCCTCGAACAAGACGAAATCCTTGTCAGGGTCCGGAAGCTCGACATAGCCCTGTTCCCAGAACGTCTCGAAGTCCGGCAAAGCGACATTCTTGCGTGCTGCGCCATCGACGACACGCTGATAGATGGCACGGCACCAGCCCATCTCGTCGCGGCCTTCGGTGAAGACGTCGCCATAACCGAGGCGCCACGCGAGCGCATGGAAAATGTCGAAATCCGAGCGCGCTTCACCGACCGGGGCAATCCCCTGCTTCATCGCCAGCACGAACGGATCGCGCGACGAGCCGCCGACATCGTTACGCTCCAGCGTGGTTGTTGCCGGCAACACAATGTCGGCATGGCGCGCTGTCGGCGTCCACCAGCTTTCGTGCACGATCACCGTGTCGGGCTTCTGCCAGCCCCGTTGCAGCCGGTTGAGATCCTGGTGGTGATGGAACGGATTGCCGCCGGCCCAGTAGACCAGCTTGATGTCCGGATAGACGTCGCGCTTGCCGTTGAAATCATAAGGCGCACCCGGATTGAGAAGCATGTCGGCCATGCGCGCCACCGGGATCGCCTTAGCCGCCGGGTTCGCCGGCATCGAGACCTCGGGGCCAGGCGCATCGATCCGCGGTACACCCACGCCATTCATGGAGCCATGGCCGAACGCAAAGCCACCGCCCGGCTTGCCGATGCCGCCGAGCATCGCCGCTAACGTAATCGACGCCCAATAGGGCTGCTCGCCGTGATGCGCCCGCTGCAGCGACCAGGCGACCGTGACCATACTGGTGGTGTCAGCCGCATCGCGCGCCAGGGCACGGATCGTCTCGGCCGGCACACCGGTGATGCGCGTGGCCCAGTCGGCGTCTTTTACAACACCATCTTCTGCACCGAGCAGATAGGCCCTGAAACGATCAAAGCCGACGCAGTACTGCGCCAAAAACGCCTCGTCATGACGCCCTTCGCTGACCAGCGTGTGGGCCATGGCGAGCATCATCGCCGTGTCTGTATTAGGCCGGATCGGAATCCAGTCGGCCTCGAGAAATTCAGGCGCATCGAGCTTCAGCGGGCTGATGACAACAAAGCGGACGCCCGCCTTCTTGGCACGCCGAACCCAGCGTTCGAGCACATGCGCGCCCATGCCGCCGGAACTGACCTGTCCGTTCTTCATGGCAAGGCCGCCGAAGGCGATCATCAGCTTCGTATTCTTGACGATCGACGGCCAGTCGGTGACGCGACCGGCGACCGGCTGATAGGTGCCGATCACATGCGGCAGCAGGAACTGCGCCGCACCCCAGCTATAATTGCCGGCTTGATCGACGCAACCGCCACCCTGAAAGAGAAATCGGCGCACCAGCGTACGCGCATGATGCAGGCGCCCGGCTGACGACCATCCGTAAGAGCCGCCGAAGATTGCAGTGTTGCCGTGTTCGCGGCGGACCCGCGTCAACTCGCCGGCGACGAGATCGAGCGCCTCGTCCCACGACACTTCGCGAAAGCGGTCATGGCCGGTACGCGGCTTGCCTTCGCGCCAGCCCTCGCGCACCGCCGGCCGCGCGATGCGCAACGGCGAATGTACCATCTCCGGAATCGCGTTGATCATCGGCGATGGGGCCGGATCCTTGTCGAAGGGTTCGCAGCCAATGACGCGACCGTCCTCGACGAGTGCGTTGAAAGCACCCCAGTGAGCGAGGGACGGCACGCGTCTTGCTGTCATGGCCGGATCGTCCTCATCATCGCAAAGCTGCCTTCTAAGCCGCGTTCAATCGCGGCGCATCGTCGTTCGCCAGCGAAAAGCGGACCGCCGTGTCGGCATGGATCAGGGTTGAATCGAAAACCGGCAAGTCCGTATCCTTGTCGCCAATCAGCAGCCCGATCTCAGTGCAGCCGAGAATAACAGAATCCGCACCATTGGCGCGGCCGCTCGCTATGATTTCACGGAAGCGCTGGCGTGAACTATCGCGGACGACACCCTGACACAACTCGTCGAAGATCGTCTGATGGACGAAACTACGGCCGTCCGTATCCGGCACCAACGGGTCGAGATTGAACTTATCGCGCAGGCGCCCGACGTAGAAATCCTGTTCCATGGTGTAGCGGGTCGCAAGCACGAGCGGCCTGCGCAGCCCCGCCCGCATCACCTCTGCAGCCGTGACATCGGCGATATGCAAAACCGGGACGGTGATGGCCTCCTGCACCGCATCAGCCAGCTTGTGCATGGTGTTGGTGCAGATCACGATGCAGGCAGCGCCGGACCGTTCGAGATCGCCGGCGAGATTCGAGAGGATTTGCGCTGCGCGGTCCCACTGGTCGGCGCGTTGCAAGGCGACGATGTCGTCGAAATTCACCGAGCGCATCAAGACCTCAGCAGAATTCAGGCCGCCCAGACGAGCCCGGACCTCCTCATTGATCCGCCGATAGTAGACCGCGGTGCTCTCCCAGCTCATCCCACCCAGAAGACCGATCGTTCGCATTGGCTTCACATCCTTGATTGCAGCGTCTGGCGGCAACGTACCGAAGCCCTTGCGCAATTTTTAGCATAAAGTTTTGGAACCTCAGCGGATTTTGGGCTATAATTTATCCCATTATAGAGATTTTAGGTTATTATTTATCAACTGCACGTCTCTGCTCGCAAACTGGATGCTCTGGAGAGACCGGTGGACACAGCCGACCGCAAAATCCTCGATATCCTGCAGGCGGATGCCTCGGTCTCGGTAGCCACCATCGCCGAGAAGATCGGCATGAGCACCGCCCCG
>JBQCFU010000795.1:0-2495 GCA_051958775.1 Pseudolabrys sp. | reverse complement strand
CAGCAGACGATGGCGAAGTTCTCCGGCCTGTTCGCGCGCTGATCCGCGGATTCTTCCGTCTCCATCGCATGTTGGCCTCGGGCTTTGCTGCCGGCCGAGCGGTCGGCTATGCCGCCATCATGGGCAGCCTGCATGGACACGTGCATAAGTCCTCCGCACCCTCGGTAGTTGACTAACTGTTCAGTCGGCTATTAGCTGCGCGGACCCATTCGTTCTTCGCGCACCGCATCTCCTCTTTGCGGAATCATCCTCACGTCAGGAGAAACACCATGGCCGCATCCCGTTTGCGCCTGTTCGGCGCTATCGCCACGAGCATTCTCGGCATCGCTTTCGCTGCACCGGCAACGGCGCAAACGCCCGATGTGACCTGGAAATTCGCGCACGAAAACCGCGAGACCGTGCCGGCTGCCAAGGCCGCGCATATCCTGGCTGACGCTGTCGCCAAGAAGACCGGCGGCCATTTCAAGATTCAGATTTATCCGGCCGGGCAACTCGGCAAGGAAGCGCAGCTCATCGAGCAGCTTCAGCTCGGCACCGTGCAGATGGCATTCACGCCGACCGCGCCGCTGAGCAATTTCGAGCCGCGGCTGCAACTCATCGATCTGCCGTTCCTGTTCCCGTCGCGTGAAGCCGCTTATACGGTGCTTGACGGCCCGGTGGGCCAGGAACTGCTCGCCGGCCTCGGCAAGCGCGGCATCAAGGGCCTCGCGTTCTGGGAGAGCGGCTTCAAGCAGATGACGAGTTCGGTGAAGCCGATCCTCGCGCCCGGCGATCTCAGCGGCCAGAAGGTTCGCACCATGCAGAGCCCGATGCTGCTGGAGCAGTATCGCGAGTGGGGCGCCAATCCGGTCGCGATCAGCTTCTCGGAAACCTACAACGCCCTGCAGCAGGGCGTGGCCGATGCGCAGGAGAACCCGCTGGTTTCGATCGATTCCATGCGGTTCTACGAGGTGCAGAAATTCCTGACGCTCAGCAACCACGGCTATACCGCCTTCGCGGTGATGGCCAACCGCAAGGCCTATGACGGCCTGCCGGCGGAGTATCGCAAGGCCCTGGATGAAGCCGTGGTCGAGGCGCGCGACGCGGAGCGCAAGGACAGCAAGCAGGTCGACGACGAATTGCTGAAGAAGATCGCCGAGCACATGAAAATTCTCGATCTGCCGGCGGAAGGCCGCCAGGCCTTCGTCAAGGTCAGCCGCGAACTGCACAAGAAGTACGAAGGCAAGGTCACCAAGGCGCTGCTCGAAAAGACCTACGAACAGACCAAGCCGTTCGAAAAGTAACCTCCGCTTCAGGTCCGACCGACATGTGGCGCAGCATCGATCGCTGGCTGACGGCCTTCGAAACGGTTTGTCTGGCGGCGGGCACCGCCGTGGCGACGATTGTTGCCACGGCGCAGGTGCTGCTGCGCTATTTCGGCGGCACCGGTCTGTTCTGGGCCGAAGAACTCACCGTCTATGTCCTGATCTGGACGGCGTTCATTGCCGCCGGCGCCGCGGTGCGCAGCAATGACCATCTCACCGTCGAACTGCTTCAGGTGACGCTGGGGCCGCAGCACCAGCGCGCGCTGCACCGGATTGTCGCCGTCGTCGGCCTGATCGGCGGTGCCGCGCTGCTGTTCTACAGCGTCGAATTTGTCGACACCGTCTACGAATACGAGCAGTTGTCGCCGGCGCTGCAGTGGCCGATGTGGATTGTCTATCTCGCGCTGCCGCTGTGCGGCGTGCTGCTGTGCCTGCGGTTCGCGCAGCAGATTTTCGCGCCGACGCCGGCGGCCCATGGCGAAGCCGCCGTCAAGGATCTCCTATGACGCTGTCGATCGTTGCCATTCTGGCCGTGCTGCTGATCACCGGCCTGCCGATCTTTCTTGCGCTCACCTCGACGCTGCTGATCTATCTCGGTTTCGCCACCGACATTCCACTGACGATCCTGCCGCAACGGATGTTCGCGGGCATCGACAATTTCACGCTGACGGCGATCCCGTTCTTCAATCTCGCCGCGGAGATCATGCGGGCCGGCCGTCTGGCCGATCGCCTCATCGGTCTGGCGCGGGTGTGCACCGGCTTCCTGCCCGGCGGTCTCGGCATCGCCGCGGTGCTCGCCTGCATGATGTTCGCCTGCATTTCCGGATCGAGCCCGGCAACGGTGATCGCGGTCGGGTCGGTGCTGTTTCCGGCGCTGGTGGCGGCCGGCTACAGCCCGGCTTTCGCCGTCGGCCTGCTGACCACGACAGGCTCGCTCGGCATCCTCATTCCGCCCAGCGTGACGTTCATCATCTACGGCGTCGCCACCGGAACCTCCGTCGGCGCGCTGTTCGCCGCAGGCGTGGTGCCGGGCCTGCTCGTCGGCGCCATGTTCATGGTCTACTGCGTATTCTACGCGCGCCGTAACAATGTGAAGGCCGACCCGCTCCCGAACTTGTCGGGCATCCTGACGGCGTTGCGGGAATCGTTGTGGGTGCTGTTACTCCCGGTTGTCGTGCTGGGTGGCATTTA
>JBQCFU010000794.1:0-4455 GCA_051958775.1 Pseudolabrys sp. | reverse complement strand
CCAGCCGATCCGATTGCGCGCCAGTTCGTGCCCGATGTGGCCGAGCTTGATGTGCAGCCGCATGAACTTTCCGATCCGATCTGCGACACCGCGCATATGCCGGTCGAGGGCATCGTCCATCGCTATCCGGATCGTGTACTGCTCAAGCTGGTGCATGTCTGCGCGGTGTATTGCCGGTTCTGCTTCCGCCGCGAAATGGTCGGGCCGGGCAAGCCGAATGCGCTGTCGTCCGACAAGCTCGAGCGTGCGCTGGATTACATCCGTGCGATGCCGGCGATCTGGGAGGTGATCCTCACCGGAGGCGATCCGCTGGTGATCTCGCCACGCCGGCTGCAGGAGGTGATGACCGCGCTCGCGGCAATCCCGCATGTGAAGATCGTTCGCATCCATACGCGGCTGCCGATCGCCGATCCTGCGGCGATCACGCAAGCCATGGTCGATGCGCTGAAAGCGGCGATTCCGCGCGTCGCGGTCTATGTCGGCCTCCATGCAAACCATCCGCGCGAACTGACGCCGGCGGCACGTGCGGCCTGTACGCGGCTGATCGACGCCGGCATTCCGATGGTGAGCCAGACGGTGCTGCTGCGCGGAGTGAACGACGATGTCGAGACTATGGGCGCGCTATTGCGTGCGCTGGTCGAGACGCGGATCAAGCCGTACTACCTGCATCACGGCGATCTTGCGCCCGGCACCGCGCATCTGCGCACCACCATTGCCGAAGGGCAGGCGCTGATGCGCGAATTGCGTGGGCGGTTCTCAGGTCTCTGCTTGCCCGACTATGTGCTCGATCTGCCCGGCGGACATGGCAAGTCTCCGGTCGGGCCGAACTATGTTGTGCGGGAGGCCGGTCAGGGTGCACCGGCTGAAATTGAGGACTATCGCGGCCGGCTGCATACCTACCCGCCCGACCTGTCCTGACACCTCACTGATGCGAGGCGATGACGTCGTAGAGGGTCGCGGCGAGGGCCAGTGCGGCAAAGCTGAAAACGACAACCGTGAGGGCAGCATTGCCGACGAACGTCGCATCGCGACGGAGGTGGTCGGCGAGTTGCTTGTTCTTCATGGCGCGCTCCATCGGATTCGATCGACAACGGAACAAACGAACCCTAGCCCCGGTTCCTGCGGCCCGGCGCGTATTTTCTCCGTAAAACATTGATTGTTCGGCATTTTCGCATGGTTGCCATGCACCCGGCCGAAGGGGAAATGGCGCGCCCTAGCGGAATCGAACCGCTCTCTCCACCGTGAAAGGGTGGCGTCCTAACCGATAGACGAAGGGCGCGAGGCGGCCGGAGGTATAGAGGCGTTAGGCGGCGCTCGCAAGTCGCCTGCTTGCCGCTATGCTCGATTACCAACGGCCTGTGTTTGGCATCGACACCCAGGGCTCCTGGGGTGGTTTGGCGGCGCCTTTTTGCAGCAATTCGATGGAGTGGCGGTCCGGAGAGCGGATGAAGGCCATCATCCCATCGCGGGGCGGACGGTTGATGGTGACGCCGGCCCGCATCAGCCGGTCACAGGTCGCGTAAATATCGTCCACCTCGTAGGCGAGGTGGCCGAAATAGCGGGCCTCGCCATAGTCCTCGCTGTCCCAGTTGTAGGTGAGTTCCACCAGCGGGGCGCCGCGTCCGCCGCCTGATTTCGCGTCGTCGACCAGGCCGGTGTCCTCGGGGGCGGCAAGGAAGACGAGGGTGTAGCGGTTCTTCGCGTCCTCCCGGCGGCTGGTCTCCTTGAGGCCGAGCTTGTTGCAGTAGAAATCCAGCGCCGCGTCGAGATTGCGCACGCGCAACATCGTGTGCAGATATCGCATCACATCACTCCTTCTCGTGGCGGGACATGCGTCGACTTTGGTCCCGACCGTCCTCACTCTGATCCGCCGGGTTCTTAACATGGTGACGACCGAACTCACGCGCACGATCGAGGACTTGCGGGAACTGATCGAGGGTGCGCGGGTCGTGGTGCCGTTCACCGGGGCGGGGATTTCGACCGAATGCGGGATACCCGATTTCCGGTCACCGGGTGGAATCTGGACCAAGAACCGTCCGATCCCGTTCGACGAATTTCTGGCGAGCCGGGAGAGCCGCGACGAATCCTGGCGCCGCCGCTTCGCGATCGACGCGAGCTTTGCCGCCGCGCTGCCGGGACGCGGACATCGGGCGCTGGCAAGCCTCTATCGCCGCGGACAGGTGCCGGGCGTCATCACCCAGAACATCGATAACCTGCATCAGGTATCCGGCATCGCCGCCGCCGACGTCGTCGAACTGCACGGCAACACCACCTATGCCACCTGTCTCGACTGCGGAAAACGTTACGATATTTCATGGATGAAGCAGTCGTTCGACCAGCAAGGTCGCGCCGCCGATTGCCTCGATTGCAGCGGCTATATCAAGACGGCGACGGTGTCGTTCGGGCAGGCCATGCCGGAGGAGGCGATGCGGCGCGCGCAAGATCTGACGCACGCTTGCGATTTATTTATCGCTATCGGATCATCGCTGGTGGTGTGGCCGGCCGCAGGGTTTCCGTTGATGGCCAAACGTAAGGGCGCAGCGCTTGTCATCATCAATCGCGAGCCCACGGAATTCGACGACATCGCCGATCTCGTCGTGCATCAAGACATCGGCGACGTGCTGGAGAGCTTCATTTCGGATTGATTCGTAAGGCGTTACGCGGTGGACAGATTTGTGCGCAAGCGCATTTTGTCCTTTGACGCATATCAGCCGATGTTATCTTGCATACAGAGATTCGGAGCAGCGTCCGCAAGAGACGCCAGAACAACGGCAGCGTTACGGCGCCATATTACGGCACCCCAAGACGTCGGACGGGATTGAATCAAAAATGCCAGGCACACGCCTAGGTCTCGGCCCGGAAGTTGATCATCATCTTGATGATGAAGCCGGCGCGAGCATCATTGAAATCAGCGGCACCATTAAGTGGTTCGATGTCGCCAAGGGTTTCGGCTTCATCATCCCCGACAATGGCTTGCCCGACGTCCTCCTTCATGTGACCTGTCTGCGTCGCGACGGCTTCCAGACGGCTTACGAAGGCGCCCGCGTCGTTTGCGAGGTTCTGCCGCGGCCGCGCGGTCTGCAAGCTCTCCGTGTCGTCTCGATGGACGACAGCACGGCGATCCATCCGGCGCAGATGCCACCGCCGCGCACCCACGTCTCGGTGACCCCGACCAGCGGCCTCGAACGAGCCCAGGTCAAATGGTTCAACCGGCTGCGGGGCTTCGGCTTCCTGACGCGGGGCGAGGGCACGCCGGATATCTTCGTCCACATGGAAACCCTGCGCCGCTATGGGCTCGCTGAGCTGCGCCCCGGGCAGACGGTACTGGTCCGCTTCGGACCCGGCCCGAAGGGGATGATGGCCGCTGAAGTGCGTCCGGACGGCGGGTCGCTTGGCCCAGCTTCGCACTGAGCTTTGCCGCTGACGCGATCTTGATGAGGTCTTTGCTTGTTGCCGGGACACGCCTCGCGTATCCCGGCATCATGCGTATCCTGATCATTCTCACCTTCGCCCTTGGCGCCGCGCTGCTCAACCCTGTCCTGGCATCGGCCGCCGAATTCCAGACCCTCGAGATCGCCAGCCGGAACGGCGTCCACCCGTTCATGGTGGAGATTGCGACCAATGACGAGGAGCGGGCACGAGGGCTGATGTACCGCAAGGAGCTGCCCGAGGGGCAAGGCATGCTGTTCGATTTCAAGCGGGACCAGGAAGTCTCGATGTGGATGAAGAACACCTATGTCTCGCTCGACATGATCTTCATCCGCGCTGACGGACGGATCGCCCGGATCGCCGAACACACCGAGCCGCTGTCGACCAAGATCGTCTCCTCCGGGGGGGCGGTGCGCGGTGTGCTTGAGGTCGTCGCCGGGACTGCGCGCAAGCTCGGCATCGCGCCCGGCGATCGGGTCGCCCACCCGATGTTCCAGCCGCGTTAGCGACGATCACGCGCCGGCTACTTTGCCTCGACCATCAGTCCGGCCTGGCTGATCACGTCACGCCACTTGGTCTTTTCCTCGCCGAGAAACGTCCCGAGTTCGGCTGACGAGCCACCGGCCGGTGTTGCGCCAAGGGTGGCCAGGCGGTCCTTTACAACCGGATCGAGCAGGATCTGGTTTGCCGTGGCATTAAGGCGATTGATGATCCCGGCTTCGGTTTTGGCTGGTGCGACGATCGCGACCCAGGAACTGGCCTCGAACCCGGGAACGGTTTCCGCGACGGCTGGGATGTCAGGAAGCGAAGCGATCCGGTTCGGGGTGGAGACGCCGAGCGCCAGCAGGGCCCCGGAATTGATGTAGGGAAGCAGCGGCGCGACATTGTCGAAGATCACCGGAACGCGCCCAGCGAGGACGTCCTGCAGCGCCTGCCCGGTCCCTTTATAGGGGACATGGGCGAGGTCGATGCGGGCCTTGGCCTTGAGCAACTCCATCGACAGATGGCCGCTGGAGCCCGCGCCGC
>JBQCFU010000793.1:0-5813 GCA_051958775.1 Pseudolabrys sp. | reverse complement strand
CGGTGCCATCCAATGACGGCGGCGCGCCGATCGCATGCGCGCCCTTGTTGCGCGGGTGCAGGTGCAAGGTCGCGGTGCCGGCGGTCGCGCCGAGCGCCTTCTCCACCACCGCGACCTGATGAGCCATGCCGTTGGCGGCGATGTTCATGGTCAGGAGTTCGGCGTTGCGCGGCTCCGGCTCGAACGCCACCGCACGGCCGAAATGGCCGGAGCGCATGGCATAGACCGTCTGCGTGCCGATATTGGCGCCGGCGTCGACGAACACGCCGCCCGCGGGCAACCGGCCGGCCTCGGCCAGTTGCGCGATCGCCTGCTCGATCTCCTCGCGCTGCCAACGGCCGTGCCACATCAGCCAGGAGCCGATCACCCGGTCCGACGGATCGACGAAAAAGTTGCCCTGCGGCAGCCGGCAGTAGACCAGATGCCCCCGCGCGGCGAGCGCGTTGAGCACCGCCTCGCGGAACGACCGCACGCCCAGCATCACCGGCGTCAGCATCCGCTGCCGCAGCGACCGGCGCAGCCGCCCGGTCGCCCCGCGCATGGCTCGAAATGCCGATTTTTCAGGCACTTTTGCGGCTCTCCTGCAGGCCGGAGGGCCTGTCCGGCGCTGTCATATCACGGTGAAACAGGCCGTCCACAACGTCGTGGTGCATAGGGCCTACGCCGGGCCCAGATCGGGTCCAGATCGGGTTCAAGCCGCCTTCCCCCATGGGATGCTGGATGCTATAGCGCGCGGGCTTCGGCCTCGCGCCGAATTCCCGCCAGAAACCACTCCACCGCGCCCGTCGATGGTCAGTTTCCGGACGGTTCAACAAGCATGGCGACCGGAGGTGCAAGCATGTCGAATCTCGAAATCGTCTGGACCAAGGTCGATGAAGCGCCCGGGCTTGCGACATTCTCGCTGCTGCCGATCGTCGAGGCCTTCGTCGCCACGGCCGGCGTGAAGATGAAGCTGAAGGACATCTCGCTGACGGGCCGCATCCTCGCGAATTTCCCCGAGAAGCTGAAGCCCGAGCAGAAGATCAATGACGAGCTCAGCGAGCTTGGCAAACTGGCGATGAAGCCGGAAGCCAACATCATCAAGCTCCCGAACATTTCCGCCTCGATCCCGCAGCTCAAGGCCGCGATCAAGGAACTGCAGAGCAAGGGCTACGACGTTCCCAACTATCCCGACAGCGACGCGACGCCGGCGGACAAGGAAATCCGCGCCCGCTACGCCAAGGTGCTGGGCAGCGCCGTCAATCCGGTGCTGCGCGAGGGTAACTCCGACCGCCGCGCCGCCGGTGCCGTGAAGGCCTATGCGCGCAGTCATCCGCACAAGATGGGCGTGTGGAGCAAGGACTCGAAGACCCGCGTCGCCCACATGACGGGCAAGGATTTTTACGGTTCGGAAGTTGCGACCACGGTTGCGGCGCCGACCACGGCTCGCATCGAGCTGATCGCCAAGGACGGCGCCGCCACGGTGTTGAAGGAGAAGGTGCCGCTTCAGGCCGGCGAGGTCATCGATTGCTCGGTGATGAACGCGAAGGCGCTGGACGCATTCTATGCCGACGCGATCGCGGCGGCGAAGAAGGACGGCATCCTGTTCTCGCTGCACCTCAAGACGACCATGATGAAGATCTCCGATCCGATCCTGTTCGGTCATTGCATCTCGGTGTTCTTTTCGGACGTGTTCGAGAAGCATGGCGCCACGCTGAAGAAGCTCGGCGTCAATCCCGATACCGGCGTCGGCGAGATGATGGCCAAGATCGAAACCTTGCCCGAGGCCGAGAAGGCCGCGATCAAGGCGGACATCCAGGCCGAATACGCCAAGCGGCCGGCCCTCGCGATGGTCAATTCCGACAAGGGCATCACCAACCTGCACGTGCCGAGCGACGTGATCATCGACGCGTCGATGCCGGCGATGATCCGCGAATCCGGCAAGATGTGGGGTCCCGACGGCAAGCTGCATGACGTCATCGCCGCGATCCCGGACCGCTGCTACTCGACGCTCTTCCAGGTCGTCATCGACGACTGCAAGGCCAACGGCGCGTTCGACCCGAAGACGATGGGCACCGTGCCGAACGTCGGCTTGATGGCGCAGGCGGCCGAGGAATACGGCTCGCACGACAAGACCTTCCGCATTCCCGCGGACGGCACGGTCAACGTGGTGGCTGAGGACGGCAAGGTCCTGATGACCCAGAAGGTCGAAGCCGGCGACATCTTCCGCATGTGTCAGGTCAAGGACGCGCCGATCCAGGATTGGGTCAAGCTCGCGGTGCGCCGCGCCCGCCTCACCAATACCCCCGCCGTATTCTGGCTCGACAAGAACCGCGCGCATGACGCGCAGCTCATCGCCAAGGTCGAAAAGTACCTGAAGAATGAGGACACCAAGGGGCTCGACATCCGCATTCTGCCGCCGGTCGAAGCGACGAAGTTCTCGCTTGAGCGCATCCGCAAGGGGCAGGACACGATCTCCGTCACCGGCAACGTGCTGCGCGATTATCTGACCGACCTGTTCCCGATCATGGAGCTCGGCACCTCGGCCAAGATGCTGTCGATCGTTCCGCTGCTGCAGGGCGGCGGCCTGTTCGAGACCGGAGCCGGCGGCTCGGCGCCGAAACATGTCGAGCAGTTCCAGGATGAAGGCTATCTGCGCTGGGATTCGCTCGGCGAATTCCTGGCGCTGGGGGCGTCGCTGGAGCATCTGGCGCAGGTCAGCGGCAACGAGGACGTGAAGGTCCTCGCCGAGACGCTCGACGAAGCCAACGGCCAGATCCTCGAGCACAACCGCTCGCCGGCGCGCAAAGTGGGCGAACTCGACAATCGCGGCAGCCATTTCTATCTCGCGCTCTATTGGGCCAAGGCGCTGGCGCGGCGCGACAACAGCTCGGGCCTCGCCGCGCGCTTCAAGCCGCTCGCGGACGCGCTTAGCGAGAACGAAAAGAAGATTTACGACGAATTGATCGCGGCGCAGGGCAAGCCGGTCGACACTGGCGGCTACTACGCGCCCGACCAGAAGAAGACCTCGGCTGCGATGCGGCCGAGCAAGACGCTGAACGCCGCGCTCGACTCGCTCTGAGACGACGGCCGACTAACGCGACCCGCCCGGTGATGAATTCATCGGGCGGGTTTTGTTTTGCCGCGCCCACAGGTCGACCATCACCTTCGCGGCCGCGGCGACGACGAGTGCACAGAGCGCCGCCTTCGTCATCGTCTCCATCGTGCCCTCGATCAGCACGGCGTGCACCACACTCCCCGCGACGATCACCGCCGCCAGAGACATGTGCGCGATGCGCCATGTGCGCAGCCCCAACCGGCGGCGGATGAGAGCCAGCAGCGCGACGGCAAAGATCGCCCACATCGCCACCACTCCGAACGGCGAGAACGGCGTCGGCGATGTAAAAGTCAGCGCATCGATCATGTCCGGGGGGCTTGTGATCCACAGCCCGCCGACATGGATCAGCAATACGGCAACGAGCGTGCCGCCGATGACGCGATGCGCGCGGCGTCCGCGATAGGCCTCCAGCCCCGGCAGATATCCGCCGATCAGCAAAGGCTGCACAAGCACCAGCGCGAGCGCCGCGATGCCTGCAAATCCGGCAATGATGTAAACCGGCCCGCGCCAGGCGAGTTGTTCGCTCGCCGCCGCAGCGGCCACCGGCACGCCGACAGCGACAGCGAGGAGGCCCCAGATCAGGCCCGCCTTCGCCCTTTTCATCGTCTTGAGTCCAATTCGATCAGGCCGGCTGAAGAACGAAATGCGCCTCAAGGCTGGTCTGCTTGGCGCTGCGCATCACCGGACGGAGAAACACGGTTTTGAATTCGCCGCTGTCATAGGCGAGATGGCCGTGCGGCTGCCCGAAGATCGGGATGATCTGCGGCATTTCGAGACGGAACGCACCGTTCTTGTCGGTGAGCGTGGCACCGTGGCTACGCTCGTCTTCCTCCCGCCCCTCGGTCGTGTGCGCCCAGATCTGGATACGCTGCCCGGCGAGCGGGGCTCCATCGCCGGCGCGGCGCACGGTGCCGCTCATCCAGAAACCGCCCTTCCCGATCCGCTCCACGGTCGGCGCACCTTTGAGGTAATTATTGGCCCCGCCCGGCATCGAAGCCGTTGCCGCAAGAGCTTGCGCGCTGGCCGGCAACCAGAACCCCGAAATGCCCGTGGCCAGGATGGCGCCGCTGCCGGCAACAAGGTTGCGACGATTGAGGACGACGGCGGTCATGTCAGTTCCTCCCGGATCGTATAACAGGGTTGTACAGCGGCGCACCTGCACGGACGACAACAAGACCCGAACAATTTAGCGCGGTTATGACCGGTTTCCAATTGAGCGACCGTGATAGGTTGCGATAACAGTTCTGTGAACTGCTGTGGTCTCGAAAGGTGGCTCGCTCAATGGCGAAGATCAAAGTGAAGAATCCCGTCGTCGAAATGGACGGCGACGAGATGACCCGGATCATCTGGAAGCTGATCAAAGACAAGCTGATCCATCCCTATCTCGACATCGAGCTGCTGTATTACGACCTGAGCATCGAGAACCGCGACACCACCGACGACCGGGTGACGATCGACGCGGCCGAGATGACCAAGAAGGTCGGCGTCGCCGTGAAGTGCGCCACCATCACGCCGGACGAAGGCCGCGTGAAGGAATTCAATCTGAAGAAGATGTGGCGCTCGCCGAACGGCACGATCCGCAACATCCTCGGCGGTGTGATCTTCCGCGAGCCGATCATCTGCAAGAACGTGCCGCGGCTCGTGCCGGGCTGGACCCAGCCCATCATCATCGGCCGCCACGCTTATGGCGACCAGTACCGCGCCACCGACTTCAAGTTTCCCGGCAAGGGCAAGATCACCATCAAGTTCGCCGGCGACGACGGCAAGGTGATCGAGCACGACGTGTTTGATGCGCCGAGCGCCGGCGTGACGATGGCGATGTACAATCTTGACGACTCGATCCGCGACTTCGCCCGCGCTTCGTTCAACTACGGCCTCACCCGCAACTATCCGGTCTATCTCTCGACCAAGAACACCATCCTCAAGGTCTATGACGGCCGCTTCATGGATATCTTCCGCGAGATATTCGACAAGGAATTCAAGGCCGAGTTCGACAAGCGCAAGCTGACCTACGAGCACCGCCTGATCGACGACATGGTCGCCGCGGCAATGAAGTGGTCCGGCGGCTATGTCTGGGCCTGCAAGAACTACGACGGCGACGTGCAGTCGGACGTGGTGGCGCAGGGCTTCGGCTCGCTCGGCCTGATGACCTCGGTGCTGATGACACCGGACGGGAAGGTGGTGGAAGCGGAAGCCGCGCACGGCACCGTGACGCGCCACTATCGCCAGCATCAGAAAGGTCAGGAGACGTCGACCAATTCGATCGCCTCGATCTTCGCCTGGACGCGTGGCCTCGCGCATCGCGCCAAGCTCGACGGCAACGACGAACTGGCAAAATTCGCCAAGACGCTGGAGAAGATCACGGTCGACACTGTCGAGGCCGGCGACATGACCAAGGATCTCGCGCTGCTCGTCGGCGCCGATCAGCACTGGCTGTCGACCACCGGCTTCCTCGACAAGATCGACCAGAACCTGCAGAAGGCCATGGCGTAACCCGGATTTCTTTTCCGGAAACGAAAACGGCGCCCGGGAGGGCGCCGTTTTTTTATTCCGTGGCTTATGCCGTCAATGCAGGTCGGCCGGTACCTTGCCGCCGTTGGCGGCGAGCTTCTGCATCACTTGCTTGTGCAGCCAGATGTTCATCGACGCAGAGTCGTTGGGGTCGCCGGTATAGCCCACTTCCTTGGCCAACTCCGTGCGCGCACCCAGGCTCGAG
>JBQCFU010000792.1:0-5564 GCA_051958775.1 Pseudolabrys sp. | reverse complement strand
CCAATGCCATGATGATGAGAACCCAGCCGATAGTGGCGGCGATCATTTGCAGCGGCAAACGGTGCAGCACGACCGCGCCCGGCTGTGGCGTCTGCCCGGTCGCTTCGGCGACGCGGGCAAAGAATGGAATCTGAATCGATGCGCGCTGCTCGCGATAGGCTGGCACCAGCCACCAAACCAGAAGCGGCAGCGGCAATGCAGCGAACGCCCAAGGCCAGGCGAATTCGATCATGGCACGTGCTCAGGCATGGTGCGCCTTGATCCAGCGACGAACAGCGCCGCTCAGCGCATGCAGGTCCACCGGGTCCGGTTCATAGGCAGAGATCTCCAGATTTCGGCCCGGCCCAGCGGAGAAATCTTGTCCGCCGCCGGTGCGATCGAGAAACGACAGCCATGCCGTCCCGGCGAGCGACGCGACCTGTTCGCGCGGAAATTCAGCGAGCGCGGTTCGGCGCACCAGTGATGCCAGGGCGAAGCGGTCCGGCGTGTCGTGTTCCATGCGATCGAGTTCGGCCAACGCAGCGCGGCGATAGCGGTTGGCATGCCGGCGGTGAACGAGCCGCCACGCTCCAGCGGCGAGGCTCGCGAGCAGCAAAACCGCAACGGTTCGCGATTCCCATGTCTGCGGCCACAGACCGACTTCCGGCGGCAGCGGAATGTCGATCAATCCCGCGACAGGATCGGGTGGCAGGATAGGAGCCGTTTCAGCCAAGGGCAGCCTCCGGTGTCGGATGTTGCACGCTGGACCCGGTCCGCGCCGGCAACTGGCCGAGGAGGTGACGAAGCTGCTGCGCGGTATCTTCTGCGGCGCTGAGTGGCAGCACCGGAACGCCGATCTCGTGCGTCCAGGCAAAGACGTTTCGCAACCGCGCCTCGGTCGCCTCCTGGATGCTTCTGCGAACGCTCTCGCGGCCGACTTCCAGCATGATCTGCAATTCGCCGTCGGTTACGCTCATGCGCGCGGAGGGAGGCAGGTCGCTTTGCAGCGGATCGTGGACGAGCAGCGCCGCGACACTGTTGTGCTGCGCCAGATGGCCGACGGCATGGCGTGTCGCTGCATCGGCGCCGTCGAAATCGCTGATGATCACGACGGTAGCGTCGTGCAGCGCAAGATGCCGTGCCTGATCGAGGGCGCGGTTGAGCATCGCCGGCACGCTGGTGATGCCGCGGCCGACGCCGAGTGCCTGGTTCTGCGCGACGATGTGGTTCAGCAGCTGCAACACATTGCGCCGGCTGCGCTGCGGCCTCACCTCGACGACGTCACTGTCGTTGAACACGACGCCGCCGACACGGTCGCCGACATTGAGGATGCGCCATGCGCCGATGGCGGCTGCCTGCGCCGCAGTGACCGATTTCATCGCCAGCCGGCTGCCGAAGAACATCGACAGTCGCTGGTCGAGCACCAGCAGGCCCTGACGGTCGCGCTCCTCATTGAACACGCGGACATGCGGCTTGCGCAGTCGTGCGGTGACCTTCCAGTCGATGGTGCGCACGTCGTCGCCGGCGCGATAATCGCGGATCTCCTCGAAATTCAGCCCGCGCCCGCGCATGCGCGACGCGTAGCGGCCGGACAGCAGGCTCCGCACCGGCTGATGCGGCAGGAACGAGACCCGCCGGCCGCGCTGCTCCAGCGCGATCAGCTCATCGAGATCGACATAGACGCCAGGAACCGCTGCTGCGTTCGCTTCCGGCATCGCCGCACCTCATACCGGCGCCACCACGGCGGCGATCTTGTCGATAGCCTGGTCGGCAGTGATGCCTTCGGACAGGGCCTCATAGGTCAGGATCAGCCGGTGGCGCAGGCAATCATGCATCACCGCGAGCACATGATCCGGCGTGACGTAGGTCTGGCCATCGAGCCACGCGCGCACCCGCGCGCAACGATCGAGCGCGAGACTGCCGCGCGGGCTCGCGCCGATTTGAATCCATTTGCTGAGCGGCTCTTTGTAGCGGTCCGGAAAACGCGTAGCGAAAATGATGTCCACCATGTAGCGCTCAGCCGCGTCGGAAACGAAAACGTCGTCGATCTCGCGCCGTGCATCGAGAATCGTCTGCTGTGGGACCGGCGCCGGCTCCGCTGCCTTGGCCTTCGGCTGCTGTGCGGCCTCTTCGCGGTTGAGCTTGATGATGGCGCCCTCGGTGTCTTCATCGGGATAACCGATGACGATCTGCATCAGGAAACGGTCGAGCTGCGCCTTGGGCAGGGGGTAGGTGCCTTCCTGTTCGATCGGGTTCTCGGTCGCCAGCACCATGAACAGGTCGGGCATCTTATAGGTTTTGCCGGCGACGGTGACTTGCCGTTCCTCCATCGCTTCGAGCAGCGCCGATTGCACCTTGGCCGGCGCGCGGTTGATTTCGTCGGCGAGCAGAAGGTTGGCGAAGATCGGCCCTTTCTGGAAGGTGAACTGCCCGCCCTTGTCGGTCTGCGTATAGATCTCGGCTCCGGTGACGTCCGACGGCAGGAGATCGGGCGTGAACTGGATCCGCGACAGATCGGCTGCAAGATTTTTCGCCAGCGTTTTCACAGCACGCGTCTTGGCGAGGCCGGGCAGGCTTTCGATCAACAGGTTACCGTTTGCGAGCAGCCCGATCAGCATGCTCTCGACCAGATGATCCTGGCCGAGCACGGATTTCCCAATGCGCGCCTTGAGATCAAGGATCGCCTCGCGCTCGGCCGGCGAGCCGCCATTGCTCCTGGAAGCAGATGCAGGAGATTCAATCATGATGACGCCGGCTTCGGTGTGATCGAGATCGTCCGTTCCACCTTCCAGGCCAGATCGCGATTGACCAGGCCTTGCAAGGTATCGCGCAGATCCGGACGCCGGTCCATAAAACTCCGCAGGTTTGTCAGCGGCCACCGGATGTAGCGACCCGTGTCCATAAACGAAGCTGTCACGGGCGACGGACTTCCGGTCAACGCCAGTGCATTTCCGACGACATGGCCGGGTGGCAATGTGCCGAGATGCCGTCCGTGGCTCTTGATGTCTATCGCACCGGAGATCGCGATGCAGACTGCGGTGCTGCATTCGCCCTCCTTCAACGGTTCATCACCCGGTACCGCATTCTTCCATTCGCCGGCGAGAACGAGCGATATGAATTCTCGCGGCCTGAGACAGCCGAAGCCGAGGGCATAGAGCTGGCGCTCATCGTCGGAGAACACGACCGGTCGTCTTTCGATATAAATTCGCGCAATCTGAAAAAGATTGATCAGCGTGGATACGGAGGCCCAGAAAACCGGCGGCCAGAGAGTGTCCGGCTGCATCAGATAGTAGGGAATGGCGGTGAGGCTCGAGGCTACGGCGAACCAGCGCAGCCACAGGATGTCGTGGACCGAGTAAGCGACCAGCTGCAGGATGTTTGCCAGATGAATGAGCAGGTCCAGGGGATGCGGGCTCATGGCAACAAGCCCCGCACCGCTGCGATTATTCCGGTTGACCAGCCGGACATGGAGGTTGCGCTGCGAGGCCCGCTCATTCGCGCGCTCCGCCCGTGAACCACCGGTAATAGGGATTTTGCGGGTCTTCTCGCATCACGCGACCGATATCGCGCGCCCATAGCGCGCGTGAACCGCTTTGCGCGTGCAAACCGGCAGCATAGAACGTGAGAAGACGTTCGCGTTCGGTGGCGATTGCCGCCATAAGCCCCGCGTCGGCATTGTACAGCGGCGGATCGCTACGCAACTCAAGCAGCCTCGGCAGCACGCGCTGGAACTCGCCGCGGCGGGTCCACGCTCCGTATTCGATCCGCGGACGGTCGTCGGTCACCGGTAGCGCGTCGCCCGCATAGCGCTCCAGCCCAGCGCGGTCCGTGATCCAGGTCGCCAGCAGCGCGGCCGGCGAGGCAATGCCGACCTCGCGCAATGCTGTTGCAACGTCGGGCTGCTCAAAGCGCTGGGTGATGCGCGCGGCGTCGAGATCGAGCGGCGCGCGCGATCCGACCAGCAGCATTTCGTGGAAATCGGTGGTCCACAGCGACGCATGCGGGAATACGTCGAGGAAGCTTCGCACGAGCGCACGGGTGTCCTCGTCGTTCTGCGTCGACAGCGGCAGCCATTGGGCGACGATTCCGCTCGGTTCGAGGCGCGACAGCGCAAGAGTATAGAAGTCGCTCGAATAAAGATTGACGACGCCAGCGGCGGCCGGCGGCGGCGGCTCGAGCGTGATGAGATCGTATTGCTCCGCGTTGCGCAGCAGCTCCCGGCGTCCGTCGCGCAGGCGGATTTCCAGCCGCGGGTCGGACGCCGCGCCATAGTTGCCCTGGAAAGATGGCGCGGCACGGAGGACGGCCGGCAGCAGTTCGGCAACCACACGCCGTTCCAGCGTCGGATAGCGCAGCAGCGCGCCCGCCGTGATCCCGGTGCCGAGGCCGATGACCAGCGCCGACCGCGGCTCGTCGCTTTGCACGATCAGCGGAAGTAAAGTCTGGAGCCGCATGTAGCGTAGCGACGGCATCGCGTCGCCGGAGTTTGAAACGCCCTGGATATAGAGACGTCGGAACCGGTTGCGCCCGAGCGATTGCTCGATCACCGCGACGGTGCCGCCCTGGCTCTCTTCATAAGCGACGAGCGCGCCGCGCCGTGAGGCGGTGAGCAGGTTCGCCAGCCGATCAGCCGGCGTGATGATCGCAGTCACCACCGCGGCTGCGGCGATCGCAAGCACCATGATCCGCGATGTGCGCCGGGCCGCGGTGCTTCGCCACGCAGCGGCAATGCCGAGTGCCGCAGCACCGAGTGCGAGTATCGCAAGCGTCCGCACCAGACCGAGCGCGGGCACCAGCACGAAGCCCGTCAGGATCGCACCGGCAATGCCGCCGATGGTGTTGAGCGCCACGACCGAACCCACGTCGCGGCCGACATGTTTGGCATCGGCGGCGAGCCGCAACACCACGGGAAACGCAGCGCCGAGCAGGACCGTCGGAATGAAGACAATGCAGAACGCCGCGACAGCGAAGCGTGCGGACATGCCGGCAAGGTCGTTGCCGGTCAATGACAGCAACACTGCTTCAGCGCCGGTCTGTATCCGGGCAATCCACGGGCCGAGGATCGAGATTTCCACGAGTGCCATGAGACCCGCGGTCGCGATCAGCGCGCCGAACACGGTCCACGGATCACGCACGCGGTCCGACCAGCGTGCGAACAATGCTGCGCCAACCACCAGTCCCGCCAGATAAGTCGCGAGCACCACGGCGAAGGCAAAGCTTCGCGTGCTGATGAACTGCACGATCGTCTGCGACCAGACGACCTCGTAGCCCAGTGCGATGCCGCCCGCGAGTGCGTAGAGAATGAGTGCGGCGCGCGCGTCGCTTGTCAGCCCGGACGCGTAGGCTTGCCGCATGGCAGCCGGGCGCGGCGGTGTCCCACGGTCGAGCGCGAATGCACCGGCGGCGGCGAGCAGGTTGATCGCGGCGGCAGCCATTGCCGTACCCTGCACACCGAATGCCGGGATCAGCAGAAATGACGGCAGCAGCGCGCCGACAATCGCGCCCGCGGTGTTGGCGGCATAAAGGCGGCCGCCTGCCGCGCCGATCTGGCCGTTGCGCGGTTCAAGCGCACGCACGAGAACCGG
>JBQCFU010000791.1:0-13034 GCA_051958775.1 Pseudolabrys sp. | reverse complement strand
TGGACCATTGCTATTGGGGGGGCTTGGCCGTATGTAGGGGCTGCTGACGGTTTGACTGTTCCGGTGGTACCGCGTTCGGGCTTCCCGGCTTTTTCCCAGGACCGCGCCCTCCTCGAATGAGGCGGCGGGATTTCTCGGGTTCGCGGCCGATGCCCCTTGTAAGGACACCCGGATTGACGCCTGGTCACGAAGCCCTTGGGCTCCCAAGCCCTCGGGATGTTTGAGACCTCCGCGCGTTGAGAATCGTGAGCGACAACCGCGGTATCGCCCTTTTTGGCGCGATGCCGGACGCGCTGAAGGTCGCAAATTCATGCTGCAATCGTCATTGCCAGCATTTTTCTCCGCCCAAAACGGTCAACAAGACGGTTTCGTGATGCTCCGCGCGTCGGCTTCGGCGCGCCTGGCCGCGTCTCCGCTTGTCCAGGCCGATCAGCGCACCGCGCTTCCCTTCAACACCTATCGGGCCGTCCGCCCCCGCCGCGATGACGCGCGCGCTCGCCGGGCCGCCCTAGTGAGACTTTACGATGCCCAACAAGATGCTGGTCGATGCGACCCATCCGGAAGAAACCCGGGTCGTTGTTCTACGCGGTAACCGGGTCGAAGAGTTCGATTACGAATCTGCCAACCGCAAACAGCTTCGCGGCAATATCTATCTCGCCAAAGTGACGCGCGTTGAGCCGTCGCTGCAGGCCGCCTTCGTCGAATACGGCGGCAACCGCCACGGCTTCCTGGCGTTCTCGGAAATCCATCCCGACTACTATCAAATCCCGACCGCCGACCGGCAGGCGCTGCTCGAAGACGAAGCGCGCGCGCATCGCGACGAGGAAGACGAGCACGAGCGCAAGTCGAACCGCCGCCGCGGCCGCCATCGCGACCGGGGTGCGCGGCGCCGTGGCGATGCCACCCGGCGCAGCGAACCGATCGCCGACAATGCTGCCGCTCCTGCCGGCGGCGACGAGGCCGCTTTCGTTGCCGAAGCGACGCAGGACGTCAGCGTCACCAGCGATTTCTCCTCGGAGGTGCCGGTCGAGACGAACGAGTCGGCCGCGCCCGCCTTCGAGAGCAACACCGACACCGCCGCCCCGGCAGAGCTTCCGTTCGAAGCCGCCGCACCGGTCGCCGAGCAGCCCGAACCCGCCGCCGATCAGCCGGAGACCACCGAGGTGCTGGCGGGCGATACGATCCCCGAGGCCGGTTCGAACGAAACGGCGACCGAAGCCGACGCCTATACCGGCCATTACGACACGGTTCAGGACGTCTCCGGTCACGATGAATCGGCCCAGGACGACTCCGGCGAAGACGATCACGACGAGGAAGACGAAGAAGAGCACGTCGAAGTCGTCGGCGGCGCCGATGCGATGGAAGAAGCCGCGCCGCCGCGGCCGCGCCATCGCCGGCAGTACAAGATCCAGGAAGTGATCAAGCGCCGGCAGGTGATGCTGGTGCAGGTCGTCAAGGAAGAGCGCGGCACCAAGGGTGCGGCGCTGACCACTTATCTCTCCCTCGCCGGCCGCTATTCGGTGCTGATGCCGAACACCGCGCGCGGCGGCGGCATCAGCCGCAAGATCACCAGCGCCGAAGACCGTCGCCGCATGAAGGAGATGGTCGAGGATCTGCAGGTGCCGGAAGGCATGGGCATCATCCTGCGCACCACCGGGCAGAACCGCACCAAGACCGAGATCAAGCGCGACTTCGAATATCTGCTGCGGGTGTGGGAACAGGTCCGCGACCTGACGCTGAATTCGACCGCCCCGACCCTCGTCTACGAGGAAGGCTCGCTCACCAAGCGCTCGATCCGCGATCTCTACAACAAGGATATCGACGAGGTGGTCGTCGCCGGCGAACGCGGCTACCGCGACGCCAAGGACTTCATGCGCATGCTCATGCCGAGCCATGCCAAGAACGTGAAGCTCTATCGCGACAGCCAGCCGATCTTCACCCGCTACGGCATCGAGAGCCAGCTCGACGCAATGTTCTCGCCGACCGTGCAGCTCAAGTCCGGCGGCTACATCGTCATCAACCAGACCGAAGCGCTGGTGGCGATCGACGTGAACTCCGGCCGCGCCACGCGCGAGCACCACATCGAGGACACCGCGCTCAAGACCAACCTTGAAGCCGCGGATGAAGTCGCGCGCCAGCTCCGGCTGCGCGACCTCGCCGGCCTGATCGTCATCGACTTCATCGACATGGACGAAGGCCGCAACAACCGCACCGTCGAACGGCGGATGAAAGAGGCGCTCAAGCACGACCGCGCCCGCATCCAGGTCGGCCGCATCTCGCATTTCGGCCTGCTCGAAATGTCGCGGCAGCGCATCCGCACCTCGGTGCTGGAGAGCTCGACCGAGAAGTGCCCCTATTGCGGCGGCTCCGGTCACGTCCGCTCCGTCTCCTCGGTCTGCCTGCAAATGCTGCGCGCGCTCGAAGAGCAATTGCTCAAGGGCGCGACCCACAATCTCGTGGTGCGCACCCGCTCCGAAGTCGCGCTCTACGCGCTCAATCACAAGCGCGCGCATCTGCGGGCGCTGGAAGACCGCTTCGAGATCGCGATCGTCGTCAATGCCGATCCGGATTTCGTCGGCCAGATGTCGTTCGAGATCACCCGCGGCGAACAGGTCCATTCGATCGAAGACGCCAAGGCGATTGCCGCGCGCACCGAGCCGCTGCCGCCGATGATCGACGAGGAAGATGTCGCGCTCGACGCCGAGTATGCCGATGCGGAAGCCGAGGCGATCGCCGAAGACGAAGCCGGGTCGGATGATGCCGGTGACGACAATGGTGAACAGGACGGCGACGAAGCACGCGGCGACGAACAGCAGGATGGCGGCCGGCGCCGCCGCCGGCGTCGTGGACGCCGCGGCCGGGGCCGCCATCGGGCAGATTGCGCCCCGCCCCCGGCAAACGATGCCGAGGGACCGGCCGACGTCGCCATGGCAGGCGATGAAGCCGGCGATCTCGCGGGCGACAATGAGGCCGACGGCGAAGCCGCGGCCCAGGGCGAAAACGACCAGCAGAACGGTGATCGCGACGGTCAGCGCCGCCGCCGGCGTGGACGCCGTGGTGGCCGCCGCAACCGCGAGCGTCGCGACGGCTTTGTGCCCGCGGAGGGCCAGCACGACCCGTCGATGCCGGAGCAGCCCGACTTCCTGTCGGCACCGCTGCCGCCGCCCACTGATCAGCCGGCCCACGAACCGGCGCCGCAGGTGATCCACCACGAGCCGATCGTGGCCGCGGAAGCGCCCGCGCCGTCTGCTCCGGCCGCTGTTGCTGCCGAAGCTCCGGCTGCGGCCAAAGAGACTGCGAAGCCGCGCCGGCGTTCGACCATCCGTGAGCCCGCGCCGGTCGCCAACAGCGCCGCTGCAGCGGCACAACCGGTTGCTCCGGCACCGGTCGCGCCGACGGCAACGGAGCCCGCCCCTGCTGCCGAGTCACCGTCTGACGACGGCGCGCCGGCCAAGCGCGGCTGGTGGGGACGCCGACTGCTCGGCAACTGATCCGCCGCAGTTCGCAATCTGATTGAGATGATGGAACGGGAGCTTACCCGATGAAATCCGCATGGGTTGAGCGCGACGCGCAAGACACCATCGCCCGCTACACAGATGCCGGCGTTCATCACGAACTCGCCTCGCGACTAGAAACAACGACACTGAACCCACCCCAACCCAAAATATGTCATCACGGCAGCTGAAAAACATCCCACAAGACGCGGATGAAGGATCTGCTCGGCGAAGAGACCGAGGTGCTTTGCGTCAAAGGCTCCGGCTGGGACATGGCGACCATCGAGCCGGCCGGCCTTCCCGCCGTGCGGCTGCAGGCGCTGCGCAAGCTCCGTGCGCGTGACGCGCTCTCCGACGAGGACATGGTGCGCGTGCAGCGCGCCAACCTCCTCGACCCGATGGCGCCGAACCCGTCGGTCGAAACGCTGCTGCACGCCTTCGTGCCGCACCGCTACGTCGACCACACCCATTCGACCGCCGTGCTGAGCCTGATCGACCAGCCGAACGGCGACGATCTCGCCCGCGAAGTATACGGCAATCGCATGGGCATCGTGCCCTACATCATGCCGGGCTTTGCGCTGGCGAAGAAAGCCGCCGAAGTGTTCGAGACCAATCCCGAATACGAAGGCCTCGTGCTCGCCAAGCACGGCATCTTCACCTTCGGCAACGACGCGCGCGAAGCCTACGAGAAGATGGTCGAGATGGTGACGCGCGCCGAGGAACGGCTCGGTCAGCGCCGCAAGTCCGTCTTCGCCACCGCGCAACTGCCGCAGCGGATCGCTTCCCGCGCCGCCGTCGCGCCGATCCTGCGCGGCGCCGTCGCGCTCAAGGACGAGAAGAACGAAGGCGCGTGGCGGCGTCTGGTGTTCGACTTCCGCAGCAACGACGCGATCCTGAACTTCGTCAACGGCGCGGACATCGCGCGATACAGCCAGGCCGGCGTCATCACGCCGGACCACACCATCCGCACCAAGGATTGGCCGATGGTGGTCGCCGCCCCGGCGGACGGCAAGCTCGACGATTTCCGCAAGGCCGCGCAGGCTGCGGCGCAGGCGTTCATCGACAAATACGTCGCCTATTTCGAGCGCCACAATGCGCGCTTCGACGGCAACAAGAAGATGCTCGATCCCGCGCCGCGCGTGATCCTGGTGCCGGGCCTCGGTGTGTTCGGTCTCGGCCGCAGCAAGAAGGATGCGCGGATTGCCGCCGACCTCGCCGAAGCCGCGGTCGAAGGCATCACCGATGCCGAAGCGATCGGCCGGTTTGAATCCATCTCCGAAGCCGACATGTTCGATTGCGAGTACTGGTCGCTGGAACAGGCGAAGCTCGGCTCGGCCAAGGAGCCGCCGCTTGCCGGTCAGGTCGCCGTCGTCACCGGCGCAGCCGGCGCGATCGGCTTTGCCACCGCCAAGGCGTTCGCAGCGGCGGGGGCCGAAGTCGCCCTGCTCGATCTCGATGCCGGCAAGGCCAAAGAAAAAGCCAAACAGATCGGCGGCGGCGCCATCGGCGTCGGTTGCGACGTCACCAATCCGCAGTCGGTGCAGGACGCATTCGCCGCCGTGGTCGAAGCCTTCGGCGGCGTCGATATCCTCGTCTCGAATGCCGGCGCTGCGTGGCAGGGCCGCATCGGCGAGGTCGACGAAGAAACGCTGCGCCAGAGCTTCGAACTCAACTTCTACGGCCATCAGCGCGTCGCGCAGGCGGCGACCAAGATCATGCTGGCGCAAGGCACCGGCGGCTGCCTGCTGTTCAATGTGTCGAAGCAGGCGGTCAATCCGGGACCGACTTTCGGCCCCTACGGATTGCCGAAGGCGGCCACCCTCTTCCTCGTTCGCCAATACGCGCTCGACTACGGCGCCGACGGCATCCGCGCCAATGCGATCAATGCCGACCGCATCCGCTCCGGTCTCCTCACCGACGATTTCATCGCCGAGCGATCGAAAGCCCGTGGCGTCAGCGAGAAGACTTACATGAGCGGCAACCTGCTCGGCCGCGAGGTCACCGCCGAGGACGTGGCGCAGGCGTTCCTGGCGCAAGCCATGGCGCTCAAGACCACCGCCGACGTCACCACCGTCGACGGCGGCAATATCGCCGCAGCGATGCGCTAGGGCGTGACCCGGAAAAGCTTGCCCTCGGGTTTAGCCCGAGGGTGTGAAGCGGTTTTCCGAAAAGATCACACCTAACGTAAAGAGCTAGGGCAGTTTCGTCTTCCCGCGCGGGAACGCGACCGCGGTGCCGATCAGCGCCATGGTGCAGCCGAGCAGCATGTCCTGCAGCCGCTCGGCGAACACCGCGCGGCCGAGCGCGCCCGCATCAGCGAGATCGTAGAGCAGCAGGATCATCATCGCGATCAGCGCCGTATGCGCCCAGTAGCGGTGCGGCAGGTGATGCGGGATCAGCAGCGCCACCACCAGCACGATGGCGATCAGCAGCACCGGCGTCGTGAACACGTAAGCGATCGCGTAAGCGCCGATCACGCCAATGAACGCGCCGAAGATCCGCGAGACGATGCGCCGGTAGCTCACCCGCGCGTCCGGCTGCATGACGACGAGCACCGTTGTCGACACCCACGCCGCGCGTTCCGGATCGAGCGCAACGCCGATCCACAAGCCGATCGCCGCGGCCGTCGCGTAAGCCAGCGCAAAGCGCAGCCAGATCGACGGATTGGGCGGCTCGGTGCGCGCCGGTTGGCGCAACTGCGGCAGATGCCCGAACAGCAGATGGTCGATCGTGCGCGCGACGACGACGAGCACGAGCGTGCCGGCGCAGAACAGCAGTTCCGTCGTCTGGATCACCGGCACGCCGAACGCGACCGACAGCGCCATGCATGTATGCCGCGCCGACATCGCCGGGACACGGCCGTAGCGGTTCGCCAGTCCGGCAGCGAACGTGCCGGCGACGAATACGATCCAGAACACGATCTGGTAATCGCGCAGCAGATACCCGACGACCGCGCCGGCGATCAGCCCGGCCGCCGAAAGAAACAGGATGCGGTAGCGGCCCAACAGCCGCCCATCCTGATCGGAGAACGACAGCAGCAGGCCGAACACCGCCGCCACCACCGCCGCGGCGCTGTCGTGCAGCACCACCCCGGCCAATGCCGGCCCGGCAATGCCGATCAGGAACAGCGCGCCGCGCCGCAACGACGATTTGTTGACGCTGATGGTCTGCACGGTGCGAGCTTAACACCGGCATCCCCCGGCCGCCTATTTCGCGTACCGCGTCCCGGGCCGCTATCCCTGACAATCGGCACCGGGCCGCGCTAACCTGTCGCGATCAAACCGAGACAGCGAGCGGAGGAAGAGATGGCCTACACGCCCAACTGCGTCCACCTCGTCGGCAGCATCGGCCTCGACAGCGTCGACGACGTGTTCAAGACAGTCGGCCGCACGCTCGGCCGCCGCGTCGCCCGCGTTCCGGACGGCGAGCAAGGTCCGCGCCGGCTGTGGATCAGCTTCCAGTATCCATTCCTGCTCGCCAATCCGTTCCTGCGTCCCGATCCGGGCGGCGCATCACGCAAGAATTCCGGCTTCCGCCTGCTGACGCTCGCCGAAGGCGTGAAGCCGTCCGAGGTTAGCTTCGGCGAACTCGGCTATTCGCGTGATGCGCGCGCCTCCTACCTCGATTTCGTCGCGGCGCGCGAACGCGGCGACCTGCCGAAGGGCGTACGCTTCCAGGTCTGTCTGCCGACGCCGATGGCGGTGATCCGCGGCTTCTGCACCGGCGAGCACATCGACGCGATCGAAGCGGCTTACGAGAAAGCGATGCTGCGCGAGGTCGAGACGATCTGCCGGACAATTCCGCATCAGGATCTCTGCATCCAGTGGGACGTCTGTTACGAAATGATCGGCTATGACGGCCAGCCGCAGGACTTCTTCCCGCCGATCACCGTGACGCCGCAGCAGATGGTCGCCCCGCTCGGCCGCTTGTCAGCGGCTGTGCCGGCCGATGTCGAACTCGGCATCCACCTCTGCTACGGCGACTTCGGCGCCAAGCACGCGATCGAGCCGCAGGATGCCGGCAAGCTCGTCGCCATCACCAACGATATCGTCGCGACCATCAAGCATCCGCTCGCTTATGTGCACATGCCGGTGCCGATCGCGCGCAACGACGACGCCTATTTCAAGCCGCTTGCGGGCCTCAAACTATCGCCTGGCACGCAGCTTTATCTCGGCGTGGTGCACGCCGCCGATGGCGCGGACGGCACGAAGAAACGCATCGCCGCCGCCAGCAAATATGTGAAGGAGTTCGGCGTCGCCACCGACTGCGGCATGTCGCGCCAGCGCACGCCCGAACTGGTGGAGAAGCTCTTGGCGATCCACGCCGAAGTGGCGCAGGAGCCGCACTAGCGGCCCCCGCGCCTTTTTCGTCTTAAGCAGCCTTTTCGTCTTAGGCAGCCTTCGGCATCGGCCGTTCGTTCGGCCGCACGTCGAAGGACTTGAGCTGGCCGCGCCGCAACACATCGACGGTGACGACGCGATCGATCCGCTCATGGCTGAGCAGCCGGATCAGATCGTCGACGCCGGTCACCGGCGCGCCATCGGCACGCACGATGATGTCGTAGGTCATCAGCCCGGCGGCTGATGCCGGCCCGTTCGGCTCGAGCGCGGTGATCATCGCGCCGCTCGCGTTATCGATGCCGGCAAGCCGCGCATGACCGCGCGACACCGCCGCCGTCTGCGCGGCGATGCCGATGAAACCGCGCCGCACGCGGCCGTGCAGGATCAACTCGCCGAGCACGAACTTCGCGGTGTTGCTCGCGACCGCGAAACAGATGCCCTGTGCACCGCGAATGATCGCGGTGTTGATGCCGACCACCTCGCCGCGCGCATTCACGAGCGGGCCGCCAGAGTTGCCGGGATTGAGCGCCGCGTCGGTCTGGATCACGTCCTCGATCAGCCGGCCGTTGCCGGCGCGCAGCGAGCGGCCGAGCGCCGAGACGACGCCCGCCGTCACCGTCGATTCAAAGCCGAGCGGATTGCCGATCGCGACCACCAGTTGTCCGCGCCGCAGCGATTTGGAATCGCCGATCGGCGCGATGGCGAGATTGCGTGCGGAGCCGGCCCGCAGCAAAGCGAGGTCGGTATCCGGGTCTTCGCCCAGCACCCGCGCCTCCATGGTGCGGCCTTCCGCATCGGTCAGGCGGAAGTCGCTGGCACCGTGCACCACATGACTGTTGGTCAGAACGAGGCCGTCCGGCGAGATGATCACGCCGGAGCCGACGCCGGCCGGCATGGTCGGGCCGCCCTTCTGGGCCTTGAGCACTTCGACGCGCACCACCGCCGGCCCGGCGCGCTCGGCGGCCGAGATGACGGCATTGGAATAAGCATCCTGGAGCGCTTCATCCGCCAGCACACTGTCGGGCAGCGGAGTCGCGCTCTCGTTTTCGCGTTCCGGGAAGGAATCGAACATCGCAAACTCGGGGTTTTGTCCTGAAGATGCCCTGATATAGGCGCGCACCGGCCGAAAAAAAGGGGACGCGGCTGGGGCGGCTTCGGCCTACCCGGCCGTCGCCGCGGCCTGCTTGACCTCGCGGGTGCTGAACCAGACCCAGGCCGCCACCGCGTCGAGCAGCAACAGCGGCACGACCAGCGCCCACCAGCCGCCATAGTGGTAGCCGAAGGCGCCGCTCGTCGTACCGACGAGAAAGCCGAGCACCACCGTCAGCGTGTGACCGAGCTTGCGCCGCGAAACTGTCAGCGCCTCGCGCGCCTGCGCGCGGCGCAACCAGGCCAGCGCGGTCTGGGTGAGATCGATCGCCAGCGCCGTGGTGTTGGTGGTCATCACATTGGTCGAGCCGAAATTCGGCAGCAGCAGGCGCACGAATGCGCTCTGCAATCCCATCGCCATCAGCCCGCACAGCGCCGCCACGAGCGCGACCGGATCATCCGCCGATCGCGCCACCGGGCCTGTCACACCGGCGACGAGCAACACCGCCAGCAGAACCTCCTCGATCGCCAGCGTCAGCAGCAGCGCCCGGCGCCGCCGCATCGTCGCAACGATCACCGTTGTGATAACGCCACCCAGCAGAAAGACCGGGATCGCCAGCACCTTCACCAGCACGCCCGGCTCGGGCTGCGACCAGTGTGCACCGATGGTGACAAAGCTGCCGGTCGCCTGCGCCACGTAGAGACCGAACAGCGCAAGAAAGATGAGCCCGTCGACGAAGCCGGCGGTCACGCTCAAGGCAAAGGGAATGATGCGCGGGATCGGCATCGGTGCAGCCGCAGACGCGCTCGCCGATGCCCCCGTCATTCCGTTGCCTATCCCCGCTTCAGCCAGTCGTGAATGCGTGTCACCGCTTCATGCATCTCGGCGGCGGAGCCGGCGTAGCAGAAGCGGATGAAGTGGCGCCCGTCGACCGGATCGAAATCGACGCCGGGCGTCGCCGCCACATGCGCTTCCTGCAGCATGCGCGAGGCGAAGTCGAAGCTGTCGTCAGAATAATGCGAGATGTCGGCATAGAGATAAAACGCGCCATCGACCGGCAGGAATTTATCGAGCCCCGCGCGCGGAAGACCCTGCGTGAGGATGCGGCGGTTTTCCTCGTAGCCGTGCTTCACCGCATCCATCTCGGCGCGGCCGTCGAACGCGGCCTGCGCCGCGATCTGCGACAGCGCCGGGACCGAGATCGCGAGGTTCTGCTGCAGCCGCTCCACCGCCCGCACCAGCGATGGCGGCAATACCAGCCAGCCGATGCGCCAACCGGTCATGCAGAAATATTTGGAGAACGAATTGATCACGGTGACGTTGTCGGAAAACGCTGCCGCCGTCTCCGCGGGAAACGCGTAATCGAGTCCGTGATAGATTTCGTCGGAAATGACGCGGATGCCTTCGGCCTGCGCGACCGCGATCAGTTGCGACAGCGCATCGCCGCTCATCATCGTTCCGGTCGGATTGGCCGGGCTCGCCACCAGCAAACCCTGCAACGGCTTCTGACGATGCGCGGCGATCAGCGCCTCACCGGTGATCGCCCAGCGCGTCTCCGCGGAGGTCTGGATCAACACCGGCTCGCAGCCGAGCGCGGTGAGAATATGCCGGTACGGCGGATAGCCGGGATTGGCGATGGCGACGCGCGCACCCGGCTCGAACAGCGACAGGAACGCGAGCACGAACGCGCCGGACGAGCCGGTGGTCACCGCCACCCGCTCCGGATCAATGACGAGGTTGTGAACCTCCCCGTAGTGCTGGGCGATCCGCGCACGCAGCGACGGCAGGCCGAGCGCCTCGGTATAGGCGATCGGCCGCTCGAGCGCGGCACGGGCGGCCTCGATCGCCGTGCGCGGTGCCGGCGCCGCCGGCTGGCCGACCTCCATGTGGATGACGCGCCCGCCGGCCGCCTCGATCCGGGCGGCGGCCGCCATCACGTCCATCACCATGAACGGCGGAACATCGCTGCGGCGTGATGGCGCAAGGAGCCGTTTGGCCTGATCCAGCATCATCCGACCCGCCCCGCTCCCGCCGTATTCGGCGCGTCTTTGTGTCCGTTAACGCCTGACAAAAACATGTGATTCAGCTTGCGTTGACCCCGTAGGGCCGCCTCTCTAGGTTGCGCGGAATCGATGCACCAGCCCTTGTCCGCACGGTTGATCATAGCCGCACGATCCACAGCCCGGTTATCCGATTTGCTGCCCGATCTCACCCACCCTGTCAAAGCGGCGCGCGGCGCGATCGCCCTGCTGACAGCGGCAGCTGTGCTGCTGGCAACGCCGGTGGCGCACGCGCAGTCGCCGCGGATTCCGACCATCCGCGACGCCGAGACGGAACAGTTGCTGCGCGACTATACGCAACCGATCCTGCGCGCCGCCGGTCTCGCGCAACAGAACATCCGCGTCGCCATCATCAACGAGCGCACCTTCAACGCTTTCGTCATGGACGGCCGCCGCATCTTCATCAATGCCGGCACGCTGATGGAATCGAAAACGCCGAACGAGGTGATCGGCGTGCTGGCGCACGAGACCGGGCACATCGCCGGCGGCCATCTGTCGCGGCTGCGCGAGCAGCTCGCCGCGGCGCAGACCGCCTCAATCATCGCCATGCTGCTCGGCATCGGCGCGATGGTGGCCGGAGCACGCAGCGGCCCGAACAGCGGCATCGGCAATGCCGGCATGGCGGCGATCATGGCGCCGCAGGAAGCGCTGCGCCGCTCGCTCCTGTCCTATCAGCGCAATCAGGAAGAACAGGCCGACCGCGCCGCGGTGAAAGTCCTCGCCGCCACGGGCCAGTCGACCAAGGGCCTCTACGATTCCTTCAAGCGGCTCAGCGACCAGATGCTGTTCTCCGCGCGCTTCGCCGACCCGTATCAGCAGTCGCATCCGATGCCGGCCGAACGCGTCGCCGCACTCGAAGTGCTCGCGAAGGCGAGCCCGACCTGGGACAAGAAGGATTCACCCGAACTGCAACTCCGCCACGATCTGGTGCGCGCCAAGCTCTACGGCTTCATCGACCGCGGCGAGAGCGTCGGCCGCCGCTATCCGCTGAGCGACACCAGCCTGCCCGCGCGTTATGCACGCGCGATCGCCACCTATCGCCATGGCGACCTGCGCAGCGCGGTCGCGCAGATCGACGCGCTGATCCGGGAAATGCCGAACAACGCCTATTTCCATGAACTCAAGGGCCAGGCGCTGCTCGAAGGCGGCCATCCCGCGGAAGCGATCGCGCCGCTGCGCCGCGCGGTGCAGCTTGCGCCGACGCCGGCGCTGATCCAGATCATGCTGGCGCAGGCGCTCAACGCCACCGACAACAAGGCGCATGCCGACGAAGCCGCCGCGCTGCTGCGCGTAGCGCTGAGCCGCGAGCCGGAAGTGCCGGAAGCCTATACGCAGCTCGCCATGGCCTATGGCCGCAAGGGCGATCTCGCGCAGGCCGATCTCGCTTCCGCGCAAGCCGCCTTCTATCGCGGCGACAGCCGCACCGCGCGCCAGCTCGCCACGCGCGCCAAGACCCGTCTGCCGATCGGCTCGCCCGCCTGGGTGCGCGCCGACGATCTCGCCAACCTCAAGGCCGGACCCGGGGAAAGACCGAACTGATGGTCTCGCCCGCCCGCCCTCACATGCAAGGATTGATGCCGATGCTGACCCGTTTCCGTCTCGCCGCTGCCGCCGCCGCACTCGCCACCATGTCGGTGCAGCCCATGTCCGTACAGCCCGCGGCCGCGCAGGACCTCACCGCCGCACAGCGCACGCAGATCGAAGGCGTGATCCGCGACTACCTTCTGAAGAATCCGGAACTGCTCCAGGAAGTGATGATGGAGTTGGAGAAGAAGCAGACCGCGGCGGAAGCCGAGCGGCACAAGTCCGCGGTCGCGACGCACTCCAAGGCGCTGTACTCGTCGCCCTATCAGGTGACGATCGGCAATCCGCAGGGCAACGTCACCTTCGTCGAGTTCTTCGATTACAACTGCGGCTACTGCAAGCGCGCCATGGGCGACATGATGGAGCTGATGAAGGACCCGAACCTCCCGGTCGTGCTCAAGGAATTCCCTGTGCTCGGACCGGGCTCGGTCGAAGCGGCGAAGGTCGCGGTCGCCGTGCGCATGCA
>JBQCFU010000790.1:0-6829 GCA_051958775.1 Pseudolabrys sp. | reverse complement strand
GGTTCTCCCGCCACATGAACTTCGGATCGGACGGATTGGTGACATCGAACATCGCGATGCCCCCGTCCCAGTAACCCGCAGTCACGTAGTTTCCGAACGGGTTGCCCTCGTGGATCCACACGCGCTTGCCTGACACCAGATTGGTGTCCCAGGTCGGCGCCTCGCCGTGTTTCTGGCCCGGCGCGTGGGCGAAGCCGACAAGATCAGGATTGGCCGGGTCCTTCATGTCGTGGACCATCAGCACCTTGCCCTCATAGCCCTCCTTGAAGCCGGAGCTGTACAGAAGCTTGCGCTTGCGGTCGTAGATCGGCCGATGAATGCCGAAGCTCTCGGTGCGGATATGCCGGACGTATTTCGGATTGAATGGATCGCTGGTGTCGAAGATGCGCAGACCCGGAATGGCGTCGGGATAGTCCTTGCGCAACGCCGGGCGGAGTTCGCTGTTGGTCAACAGGATATCGTCCGTGATGCGCAGCACCTTGTGCGTGCGCGCCGCCGGCGAGTCGACAAGCTGGTTCATGATCTTCGGCTTCGACGGATTGGAGACGTCGAGCACCGTCATGCCGTTGTGGCCGTTCACGCCGGACGCGGCGACGTAGCAGACGCCCTTGCCGACCGCGATCTGGAACGCATCGCCCCAGCCGTTCAATTCGGAATGCGCGACCAGTCGCACATTGCGGGATTCTTCCGGCCACGGCTCCGTGAGCTGATGCTCCACGCCGATATATTGCTGCGCGCCTTCTCCTCGAATGGGATTGGGACGGTAGTACGGTCTCGACACGAACGCTCTCCCTTATGCCCTCGCCGGGCTTACCTCGTATTATGGTCCTAGTACCATACAGGCAAGACCGTGTGAACAGCCCGGGAGACGTCCGCCGCGGCAATTTCGACCGACGAACAACACCGGAATTTTCGTTGCGGAACCGACCGACGCCGTGCATGTCTTCTGCCAAACGGAGACCCGGCGATGAGCCGCAAACCATCGACGAAAGCGACTGCGCCCCGCACGACGATTTCGGTGCTTGGCTATTCCCTGCTGAGCCTGCTGGCACGCAAGGAACGGACCGGCTACGAGCTGTCCCGCTTCACGTCCGGCGTGCGCAGCATGATTTTCGCATCATCGGGGCACAGCAACATCTACAAGGAGCTGGCCAAGCTGAAGCGGGACAAATACGTGACCTTCCGCGTGGTCAAGGAAGCCCGCCCGTTCGACAAGAAGCTCTACACCCTGACCCCGCTCGGCCGGGACACGCTCCGCGCCTGGCTCAAGAGCGAACCCGAACTGTTTTCGAACCGGCGGGAGCTGAATATCCGGGCTCACGCCCTGTGGCTGCTGAGCAAAAAGGAAGCTGCGGCCTTCCTCGACAAGCAGATTGAGCTGGCAACGCAGGAGATCGCCGATCTGAAGGAGCACAGCGCCTATCTCCAGAAAGAGAACAAGGTGACCTTTCCGCCTGCTGCCCAGCACCCTCTGTTCGGCACCTGCTCCAACATCATGCTGGAGATTGACAGCCGGAAGCTCGTCATCGACTGGTGCAACTGGATCAAGAAGCAGTGGGACATCGGCAAAGCGGCTCGGGCGCGCAGCCATTAGACCACGCGCCCGTTCGCAGAAGCTTCTCTACTTTGCCAGCTTGCGGCCGGACAGTTTCGCCAGTTCAGCCTGGTGTTCCGTCTCCTTGACCAGGAACTTGGTGAAACTCTCCGGGGTGTTGTCGCCCGAAGGTGCCATCATTCCCAGTGGCTCGATTCGCGCGCGGAACGATGCGGACTGAACAGTCTCGTTGAGTGCCTTGTTCAACTTGGCGACGATCGCCGGCGGGATGCCGGGCGGGCCGGCCAGTCCGACGAAAGCATTGTGCTCGAAGCCTGGGAAGCCGAGCTCGGCCATAGTCGGCACATCTTTCCAGTTGGGAATGCGCTTGCTGTTGGCAACAGCCAGCGCCCGCACTTTTCCGTCATCCACTAGCGGTTTGGCGCTGGGATAGAACACGAACGCGCCCTGCACTTCGCCACTCATCACCGCAGTGGCGGCAGGAGCCGTGCCGCGATACGGCACGTCGACAATCTTCGTTCCCGCCATGGAGTTGAGCTGCGAGACGGCAATCGCCGGCGACGTGGCCGGACCTGACGTCGCGAAACTGATCTGGTCCGGGTTCGCCTTCGCCTCCTTGATCAGGTCGGCCAGCGTCTTGTACGGCGAATTGGCTCCGACGATCAGCACGACCGTCGGGCCATCGGCGATCTTGCCGATCTGCGTAAAATCGCTGGTGAATTTATAAGGCACCGAGAGGTAGTGCAGATTCTGCACTTCCGAAATCGCGCTCACCAGCAAGGTGTAGCCGTCCGGTGCTGCTCGCAGGACAGAACTCGCGCCGGTAATGCCGGACGCGCCGGGCCGGTTCTCGACCACGATCGACTGGCCGATGTGCTGCTGCATTTCCGCGCTGAGAAGCCGCGCTGGCACGTCTGACAAGCCACCGGGCGCAAACGAGACGACAAACGTGATCGGCCGCGTCGGGTAATCCTGTGCGGATGCGCCGAAAGCACTGAAAGCGCCAGCCAGCAGCGCAAACGCTGCCGCCCGGATTGAAGTTCGAATTGGATGCATGGTTCCTCCCTTGGAATTTTATTGGCGGCTGATGTCAGCAGCGGGCCGATTGCACAGGTCAAACGCTGTCGCGAGATAGATTCGCGACGCGAGAACAACATCATCCAGCAGAACGTGATCGCCGATCTCATGCATCGAGCGTCCCTTCGCGTCCGGGTGCATGCGCCCACCCGGACCGAACTGAACGCACGGCACATCGTACCGCGACAGGTGGATCGCGTCGGAGCCGGGCCGGCGGATGAACGGCTTGCTCGCTTCGCCCATCACATCCTGCTGCGCCGCAGCGAGCGCGCCAACGATCGGCAGATTATGATCGAGCGTCAGTGCCGGATCCGTCACCAGAAAATCGAGAGCAGGCTCTTCGACCACATGCGTTTCAGCATGCTGCTGCAAGACCGCACGCAGTTGCCGCTTCACCTGATCCGCCGCCTGACCCGGCACGGTGCGGATATCGAGGTAGAGACTGCACTCCTGCGGATTGCGCGAGAGCCGCCACGGCGCGCCGCCGCGGATGCAGGCAACCGTCACATTCGCCTGCTCGCCCATATAGGTGTTTTCGGCGCGGAACCGGGCCGCCCATTGCTCGATCGATTGGAGCAAAGGCGCCATCATCGAAATGGCGTTGACTGTCCCGGGCTTGTTGGTGAGCGCGGAATGCGCCATCGAACCACCACGGATGGTCACTCGCACCCACAGACAACCCATATTCGCTGTGCAAATGCGCAGCGAGGTTGGCTCGGCGAGCAGCGCATAGTCGGCGGTGACGCCGTGCGACACCAGATGCTTGCTGCCGATGCCGTAGCCAGAATAATCGCGTCCTTGAAACTCATCCACCGGCGCCTTCTCGATCTCGCCAACCACCGCCCCGAACGAAACATCGCCGCGCAGCTTAACGCCGGATTTGACGATCGCTTCGAGCGCGACGATCAGACCGGCGAGGCCGCTCTTCATATTGTTGGCGCCAAGCCCCCAGATCCATCCGTCGCGATAGACGCCTTTCGGTCGGAACCCTTCACCCTCGAGGTGCGGCTCGTCGCCGCTATAGGATGTGTCCATGTGACCGGTGAACAACAGGTTCAGGCCATCGCCTGTGCCGCGAAGGTAGGCAACAGCATTGGGGCGCCACTCCTCGACCGGCTGCAATGCCGCATCGAGCCCTGCGCGCCGAAAGCGCTGGACAATATACTCGGCCATTCCCGCTTCGTGTCCCGTCGGGCTGCGGATATCGATCAGATCGAGCAGCGTCTGACGCACCAGGTCCGGCGTGATGTAAGACATCGCCTGACGCGCATCGCCGTTGTTCATGGCAGGAGGGCTCCGGGAGAATTTATGGTACTATGACCATAGTTGAACGACCATAAATATCAAGCTGCGCTCCTCGGTACGGCCTGAAGCGCAACCGGGCTCGCACGACGGCAGCACGCATTCGAGATCACCTATGGTGACTTTTTCCGGATACCCGCGCTAACGTGCATCGCCATCGCGGCGCAAAAAGGAACGAGATGAGCGCTTTTCAGAAAACGCATCACAATCACAGCGAGTTTGCGAAATCGTCGTTTTCGGAGGTCGTCACCGTGACCGGGCCGGCGAAACTGTTGTTTCTATCGGGAATCGGCGCCGAGGATGAGTCTGACCCCGCCGGAGCCGTGAAGTATCCTGGCAATTTCACGCAGCAGTGCGACTATGCGTTCGATAAAGTCAGCCGCATTCTGGCGCGGCATGGGGCGGGGCTGAGCGATATTGCGAAAATCACCGCCTACCTTACCGATATCCGCGACCGTGAAGCCTATCAGAAAAGCCGTGCCGCAGCCTTAGCGGCGCTGCCGGCGCTCCCGGCCCACACACTGCTGGTGGTGAGCAACCTGGCCCGTCCGGGCATGATCATCGAACTCGATGTCGTCGCCGCAGTTGCGCCATAGCGACGCAACTGCTCAGCGTGCACTCTTTCCGGCTATTGCGGCGTCAGCCCGGCCTCTTTCACGACCTGACCCGCCTGTGCGCGATCGCGCTTGATCTCTTCGGCGAACTGCTCTGGCGTATTGGTCGCAGACACGAGGCTGCGCGCGGTGAGATGCCGCCGCTTGAATTCCGGATCGTTGACGATGCTCGCCATTTCCCTCGACACCTTGTCGATAACGTCCGATGGCGTGCCCTTCGGCGCGAACAGTCCGAACCAGGCACGAGACGGCGGACCTTTATAACCACTCTCTTCGAGGGTCGGCACTTTCGGAAAATTGGTCGAACGGATGTTATTGACCATGACGATCGGCGTCATTTTCCCTGCCTGGATGAAGGACGACACATTGCCCTCGCCGATAATGGCGATCGGCGTCGTTCCGCTCAGCACCGCGTTCACCGCGTCGCCGCCACCCTTGAACGGAATGCGGACCCAGTCCGCGCCCTTTTCATCCTTCAGCTTCGTCATCATGACGGCGACGGAATGGGCTGCGGTAGCATAGCTCAGCGTCCCGGCTTTCGCTTTTGACAGAGCGATCAACTCGTCGAGATTGTGCACGCCGAGCGATGAGTTCACCACCATCACCTGCAGCAGGTAGAACAGGTTGGTGATCGGCACCACGCCGCCTTCATCGAACGGCAGCTTCTTGAACAGGTGCGGGTTGAACACCAGAGGATCCGAGTAAAGAATGCAGATCGTGTAGCCATCAGGCTGCGCATCCTGACACGCCTTGACGCCGATATTCTCCATGCCGCCGGGGCGGTTTTCGACGACTACCGGCTGCTTCCAGCGCTTGTGCAATTCTTCGCCAACCGCACGGATGAAGATGTCGCTGATTCCGCCCGGGCTTTGATTGGCGATCACCCGGATCGTCCGCGCCGGATAATCCTGAGCCTTGGCCGCAGGCACGAAACTCCCACCCACCAGGAGGCTGGCAAACGTCAGGATACCGGCCTTCAAATGCTTCATGGTGCTTCCCTTCCTTGTGCCGCGACCGGCAAAGGTTAGGCGAGTTCATCTGCAGGCGCAACCGTTTATGCTCCTTGGACCATAATGCGGTCCGAGCGACAAATTTTCGGGCGCTCTATACCGTGATCCTCAATCTGCTGATGGCGGTCGTTCTGACGCCGGTGTTCGATGCGCTCAGCGCATCGCATCCGCGTTTCGACGAAACTCTTGCGGCTGATTCCGCACCTGACTCGACGCGCCTGCGCGCCGAGTGGGCTTTTTCACTCCGCGGCAGCAGTCCCGATCACATGCACGGCACTGGCCGGCCATTCGATCCGAAGGCTCTGACCTACCGCGACATTCGATGCATCGGCACCCGGCAAGCGTATCTTCAGTGGGATCGCACCAAGCGCTCCGACCAGCACGACGCTGTCGCCGTAATTGACGATCCCCTGCACAGCGAAAGCCGGCGCTTCATTCGCAGTAGCAAGCCGGATCGATTCCGGGCGAATGGCGATCTTGAGTGCTCCCTTCGGACAACCTGACGGGGCCACAGCGGCAATCGGGCCGATGCCGGGAAGTTCGATCCGCCCGCCATCCCCATGCACCGCGTCGAGCACATTGTTGTCGCCGACAAATCCTGCCACGAACGGCGTATTCGGACGGCGGTAAAGGGCGAGCGGCGCGTCGACCTGCTCGACCTTGCCGCTATTGAACACCACGATCCGGTCGGACATGGTCATGGCTTCGGTCTGGTCATGGGTGACATAGATCGTCGTCACGCCCAGTTCACGATGGATGCGGCGGATCTCGATCTGCATCTGCTCGCGCAGATTCTTGTCGAGCGCACCGAGCGGTTCATCGAGCAGCAGCACGTCCGGCTCGAACACCAGAGCGCGCGCCAGTGCCACGCGCTGCTGCTGACCGCCGGAGAGCCGCCGCGGTTCAACGTCGGCGAAATTGCCAAGCTCGACGATCGCCAGCATCTTCGCAACACGCTCGGCAATCTCGGCCTTCGGAACGCCGCGCATACGCAGCGGGAAGCCGACATTGCGCGCCACCGACATATGCGGAAATAGCGCGTAGTTCTGGAACACGACGCCAATATTGCGCTTATGCGGCGGTACCGGATCGATGGCGCGACCGGCCAGAGCAATGTGCCCGTCGGTCGGCTGCTCGAAACCGGCAATCATCATCAGCGTCGTCGTCTTGCCGGAGCCGGACGGGCCGAGGAAGGTGACGAACTCGCCCTTTTCGATATCGAGCGACACGTCGTCCACGGCGAAGGTCTTGCCGCCGTAGTGCTTGCGGAG
>JBQCFU010000789.1:0-2248 GCA_051958775.1 Pseudolabrys sp. | reverse complement strand
GCGGGCTGGCGCGCGTGCCACGCTACGAGCCGGATGTGGCTTTGACGCGGCTCGAAACCGTGCGCGTGTCGCGCGCTGCCGCCGATCAGCGGCGCGGCCGCGCCGGCCGCACCGAGCCCGGTATTTGCTATCGACTGTGGGACGAGCCGCAGACCGGTTCGCTCGAAGCCTTCACCCGCCCGGAAATCCTTGCCGCCGATCTATCGCCGTTGCTGCTCGATCTCGCGCAATGGGGCGTCACCGATCCCGCGACCTTGCCGTTCCTCGATCCGCCGCCGGCCGCTGCCTTGGCGGAAGCGCGGGCGCTGCTGACGACGCTTGGCGCACTCGATGCCGATGGCCATATCACCGAGGAGGGGCAACGGTTGCGCCGCCTGCCGCTGCCGCCGCGGCTGGCGCGCATGGTGGTCGATGCGGGTGCGCGCGGCGCCGGCCGCGAGGCGGCGAACATCGCTGCAATCCTCACGGAGCGCGGGCTTGGCGGTGACGACATCGATCTCGCGCACCGGCTCGACCGGTTCAGGTCCGACAAGTCCACGCGAGCGCGCGATGCGCGGGCGATGGCGGCACGGTGGGTGACGAGCCTCTCCCCGGCGGGAAGAGACCGACCGGGCGAAGCCCGGGCGGGTGAGGGGGCTCAGAACACAGCCGTTGACGAGAGCCCCTCACCCCGACCCTCTCCTCACAGGGGAGAGGGGGACGATGCATTGTCGCCCGGTGCGTTGCTTGCGCTGGCTTATCCTGATCGCGTCGCGAAGAACCGCGGCGGCAGCAATGGCGCGTTCCTGCTTGCCAATGGCCGGGGCGGCATCATCGATCCCGCGTCGCCGCTGGCGCGTGAACCGTTCGTTGTCGCCGCAGATCTCACCGGCACGGCGGCGCAATCGCGCATTCGTCTTGCCGCGGCGATCACCGCGGCGGAGATCGAAGCGGATTTTGGCGATCAGATCGTCAGCCGTGATGATGTGACGTTCGATGCAGGCGCGATGGCGCTGCGCGCGCGTTCCGGCCGCCGGCTCGGCGCACTCGCACTCACCGACCGGCAAATGCCGGTGACGCCGTCGGCCGACTCCGCGAGAATCTTCGCCGATGGGTTGATCGCTGCCGGCCTCGACCGGTTGCCGTGGAGCAAGGCGCTGCTGCAATGGCGCCATCGCGTCATGTTTCTGCGGCAAGCCGAAGGGGACGAATGGCCCGATCTGTCCAATGAAGGGCTCGCCGCGGTGCGCGCCGACTGGCTTGAGCCATTGTTGATGGACAGGACCTCGCTTGGGCAAATCGGCGGCGACGATCTGTCCAATGCGGTGTTGGCGCTGCTGCCGTGGCAACTGCGCCGGCGGCTCGATGCCGAGGCGCCGACGCATTTCGACGCGCCATCAGGATCGAGCGTGCCAATCGACTACGAGACCGCTGAAGGCCCGAAACTGTCGATCCGCGTGCAGGAACTGTTCGGCCTGGCGCGGCATCCGAGCATCGCCGGAGGGCGGGTGCCATTGCTGGTGGAATTGTTGTCGCCGGCGCATCGCCCGGTGCAAATGACGCGCGATCTGCCGGGCTTCTGGCGTGGCAGTTATGCCGACGTGAAAACCGAGATGCGTGGCCGCTATCCGCGCCATCCCTGGCCGGACGATCCGACCACGGCGCCGGCGACCCGCCGTGCCAAGCCGCGCGGGACATGACCCCTGCTGCTGCTATTTGAGCGGATCGCTTAACCCGGCGGTCACCATCTCGACGGGTCCGGCGCTGTCATTAATCGCACATTTGCCGCCGCTATGGTTGATCGAGGCAAACCTGGATCACGTCCACGGATCCTGCCATGCGCCAGATCGTGCTGTTCGCCGCCGTCATGCTCGTCCTCTCGGGCGTCTTGGCCGGCATGTTTTCGGACAAGCTGATGAATCCGAAAGCGGCCATGGACAATGTGTCGTCGCCGCAAAAGGCGGCGGCGTCGGGCGCCGCTGCCTACTACGGCGAGATGGTTCTTGCGCGTGGTGAGGGCGGCCACTTCCATGCCGACGGCCGGGTCGATGGCCGGGCCGGCATCCGCTTCGTGGTTGATACCGGCGCGTCGGTCGTGGCGCTGCGCGAAAGCGACGCCGCCCGCATCGGTCATCGTCCGTCCAAGGGCGACTCCACGGCGCGTATCTCCACGGCGAACGGCGTGATCAACGGCGCGCGCGTGCAACTCGACAGTGTCGAGATCGGCTCGATCAAGGCTCGCGACGTGGCGGCGATTGTGCTGCCGGAC